>CAYNOU010000031.1:24064-27953 GCA_964398885.1 uncultured Candidatus Cloacimonadota bacterium
ATATAGAATTTCAACTTCCAATTTATTATCTGAAATGTAAGGATGAATTTGCAAATGGAGTTGTAATTTGTGCATTCTGGAATCTGATTGATGGAAACCCATCTGCATATTTGGGTGATACCTTTGAAATTGATTTAAAAAGTCGCAAAAAGCATTTATTGATTATTGATGAATCCCCAATTAAATTGGGGACCGATAAGCAAGGAATTTTAATCAATAATATTATTTCGGCAATAAAGGAACTTGACAGAAAGGTAAATTCTGGTGAGTTTCATTATACGATATTAGAGCGTGATAAAGCACATTGTAATTCCTGTGAGTTTAGAAAGATTTGCAGGTATGATGAGGAACGGGTTGGGAAGTTGAAGAATCTGTAAAATTTTAATTTCATTCCTTTAAAAATTAAAAAGGGGTGATACTAATCACCCCTATATATTATTTATCTTTTACTTGCATCTATCTAATTAAAAGCATTTTTTTAAGTGGTGAATTTTTTATATTTAATCTATAGAAGTATATTCCGGAAGATAAGTTTTTACTATACCATTCAACCGAGTTGGATTCCGTATTAACAGGAATGCTTTCAACTAATTGCCCTTTTATGTTGTATATTTCTATATTTGCATTAGGCATGTTTACTGGTAAATTATAGTTAATTGTTGTACTAATCTCAAAAGGATTCGGACTGTTATTTAATAACAATTTATTATTCTCCATATCTTCATTGATTGCATTATCAGAACCAACTCTTACAAGTAAGAAGTCAGCCCAACCTGTTTCAATATTAGAAATTTCTCCAGCTACAATATATCCACCATCTGCTGTTTGATCTACAGAACGTGCTTTTTCGCTATGACTACTATCACCATAGGTTTGATCCCATTCCTCATTTCCATCTTCATCTGTTTTTATAATCCATAAGTTTTCATCTCCAAAAGAACTTGTACCTCCTACGATAATGTAACCACCATCAATTGTCTGCTGTACAGAATGAGCCCAATCCTCACTACTACCACCAAAAGTCCGATTCCATACCTCATTTCCGGACTCATCTGTTTTAATTAACCAAAAATCCATATCACCTGCACCATACGAATAAGTATATCCAGTTAAAATATAACCATCATCATTAGTTTGACTTACTGAAGAACAAATATCAATATTGTTACCTCCATATGTTTGATTCCATTCAATATTTCCCTCTCCATCTGTTTTTATCAACCAGAAATCACCACTACAACCATAAGACCATGTATACCCTCCCATAATAAAACCACCTTCGCTAGTCTGCTGAGCTGAACATGCCTCATCCCAATATGCACCACCGTATGTTTGACTCCATTCTTCATCTCCATTCTCATCAGTCTTTATGAGCCAAACATCAAAATAATTGTTTGCTTCGAACAACCATGTGGCTCCAGCAAGAATATAACCACCATCGATTGTTTGTTGTACATAATTACACCTGTTATCATAATTCCCAAAGGTTCGATTCCATTCTTCATTTCCGGACTCATCTGTTTTAATAATCCAACAATTATGATAACCTCTTCCAAACGAGTCAGTATATCCGGCAACAATAAAACCACCATCTGTAGTTTGTTTAACAGTATATGCTTGATCGGAATCACTTCCGCCAAAAGTCTGATTCCATTCCTCATTACCGTATTCATCTGTTTTAACTAACCATACATCCATATTACCTGCTCCATAAGATGAAGTGCATCCGGTAATTATAAAACCACCATCTGATGTCTGCTGGACCGAATATGCCCGTTCCATATAATCTCCACCAAAAGTTTTAGTCCACAAAGTATCCGGTGGTGTTTGTGCAAAACTTATTGTATAACACAAAATTATAATAGCTGAAATTAATATGATTTTTTTCTCCGAAAATAATACCAGAATAAAACGAGGTGAGCTCGTTTTTCTTAATAAATCGCAATTAAACATATTTTTGAATATTTCATTCAACATTTTTTCCTCCCAAATTAATTATTACTATTTGCTAATTTATAAGAACCATCTGCAGTTCTAAAAGCCCAACTTCCATATTGTCCGTAATTATTTGAATAATAGAAAACATCCGGCATTCTAATACGATATAAACAACCTGGTGTTAAATCCGCACATATACTTTCTACACTACTAATACTATCAACACAAACAGCGGTTTCTCCAAAATTTGTGGAGTAGTAAATGCCTTCATAAGTTGCGGTTGGTCCTACAAAGTATATTTCACCAATATCAGGTCCTCTGGTTATTGCCCAGTCTCCAAAGGCAATGGTGTTTATAAATAATCCCATTAGTAAAAACAAAATAATCTTTCTCCCCAATAGAACTGGATTAAAACTTCGTTTCAACATCTTATTAACCTTTTTTATTTATAATTTAAAATTAACATTTATTTGAATGTCAAGTAAAATTTTTTTCATCACAATTATCAAACGCTTTAACATTCAGGAATTGCAACTAAATCTAAGAAACTACTGGTACCTCAGGGAAGCCTGTTGAATCCATCTTAGTATGTTCGGGAATATAAACTCTGCTATAATTATCGACAACTTTACTGTTCATTCCAGGAATTTCTAATTCAAATTCTACCGATGAACTATTTGATTTAAATATTTCGTATTCTGGAGAAGCTTCACCCTTACCACTGAAACTTATCCATTCTTCTGCATAAATCACTGTGCTTAGAAATAGCACTACTAATAAGCATAAACTAATTTTTTTCATGATTACTCCTTTGATTTTTTTTGTGCTTTTCTCCGATATTCGTTGGAATAAACAAGAAAAGCCACTAATTTTTATTTCATTAAAATTTATCCTTCGTCCCGATACATCGGGATTAACGAAGGAGGATCATTTTTTTGACAGTTGAACTTTTAATATTTAATTTATAGAAATAAATTCCAGATGATAGATATTTTCTGCTTTCATCTCTTCCATCCCATACAACTTCAATATTTTTGCCTTTTACCTTTTGTTCCGATATAATCGGAATGAATTGTTTTATCAGCTGCCCCTTAACATTATAAATCTCAATAATAGGCTTTTTGACTTTGGGAGGTAATTCATATGAAATTACTGTTTCTTGTTTAAACGGATTGGGATAATTGCTTAGCTTAATTGCAGAATGATTTTGAATATTATGTTCATCACAACCCTGGCCATCTGTAACATGAATATAGTTTGTCCTAATAAAGCCATCTTCAATAGTAAAGTATTGTATAGTTAGTTTCACTGTATATGATCCAGTATCTTGATAAGTATATTCAGGGTTCTGTTCGTAAGAATCTACTGTCCCATCATTATCAAAATCCCATTCCCAACTCTCAATATTTTCTCCACTTGATAAATCTGTGAATTGGACTGTTAAAGGAACTTCTCCACTGGTTGACTCTGCTTCAAAATTAGCATAATATGGAGGGGGTCCATAAGAAAAAGGATGATATACGGTAAATGTTTCTCCATAATCCAAACTATGATATATATAAGTGTGTGCTATCTGACCCATTAATTGTATATAATTAGCTAATACATAAATCTCACCTGGCTGCCTTCCGCCTACAAAATATGATGAGATTAAATTATTTTTAAATATCCAGTTTTCTCCGTAATCATCACTATACCAAAGTTCTTTTTCCCAAACATAGATTGTTGATTTACGTAAATATAATTCTCCACTTTCTGTTCCTCGACTTATACTAACTAAAGAAGAAGATTGCCAATTGAAAATGTGTTGGATTTCTAAATTTTCAAAATTATCATTAGATATAAAAAGCCATAAAGTGTCATTAATACCCCATATACTACCAAGATAATAACCTATTGAATCTTGATTATCAATTTCATAAGATTGTAAACCATTACAAAAACAACCATT
>CAYNOU010000032.1:0-27414 GCA_964398885.1 uncultured Candidatus Cloacimonadota bacterium
CTTTTTAAGTTGTTCTATCAAGTCATCTCTATGAGTTAAAACCAAAATATCATAGGGTGGAATTTCATTTCTTTTTATTAACTCACCTAAAATTTGAATAAGTTTGATAATTACAAGCGTTTTCCCACTTCCTGTTGCCATCCAGAAGCACATACGATTTATAAAATGCTCATATGAGATTTTTTTATCCTCATAAATATAATATTCAGTAAGAAGGTTGAAGATATTTCTCTTTCTCTTATCTAATTTAATATCAAGGTTTTCAAATAATTCATTATCTTTATACCACTTCAAAAACTTTTGTTTTCTCTCTTGATTTACTTCTAATATTTCACTTTTTTTATAATCAACAAAATCTTCGTAATACTTCCTCAAAACCTTTATGGCATTTTTTACTGCATCAATTTGATAATCCCAGAGTTTCTTGCTTTTTGAAAAACTCTCCAAGTCAAAAGAATTCCAGTTATAAGGTAAATCCTCAAATCTAAAATCTTCAATTATGTCTCGTAAAAATATTCTTGCCATATTAATTTTTATCTTTCTCTAAAATATTTTTCATTTGCTCTTTCAATTGTGGGAGTTCTTGCTCAATAATACGCCAAACAATTGCTAAACTTATACCAAAGTATACATGAGCGATTCTATTCCTAAGACCGACCATTCCTCTCCAATCTACATCCGGATATTGATTTTTTACTTTATCAGGTATATTATTTGATGCTTCACCGATTATCTCAAAATTCCTAACAACAGCGTCAATTGTCTTCCTATCATTCTTAAAATCCTCAAAATTCATATTTGCAACATATTCTTCAACCAATCCAATAGATTCTAATATATCTTCAATAAATAATCTCCATTCTCTCTTAGACATAGGTCAAATCCTCCATTATGTATTTTCGTCTATTAGGTTTAATTGCATCTGGAGTTATTAAATCAACCTTGAGTTTTAATATTTCTTCTAAAAAGTCTGCAAGGTGAATAAAAAGAAAACCTACAGATTCATTAAACTCAATCAAGATATCAATATCGCTTTTCTCATTTTGTTCATTTCTTACATAGGAACCAAATATCGCTATCCTTCTTACTTTGTATTTTTCCTCTAATTCTTGTTTATGTTCTCTTATAATTCCTTTTACTTCTTCAATCTTTTTCATTTTGCTCACCACCATATCAAAGGTTTAATTAGTTTATAATCTAAATCCTTCAGTTCAATCTTTTCACCATCTTCTCCGCCAGAGGTGGATCCGCCTTCGGCGGAAAACTCTACTTCATCAGTGGTAATCTTTTTTATCCACCTGCCAAGTAAGTTTGAAAGTGTTTCTGGGATATCTATGTTTGGATAGAGTTTAGATAAGTCCACCTTCACTTTGTTGTTTTCATAATCAATTTCAAGTGCTTCAAGCATTTTTAAATCCCGCATAAAAACATATTGATTGTATGGGTTTTCGTAAGGATTTTCAAATAAGTCTGAATCTTCATATTTTACTTTTCTTAGGTTATCTTCATACTGCTCAAGTTCGTAGTATTTGAAAAAGCCACCGGCATTGTTTCCATTGTATTTCTCTTTCACATCCTTTTCTTTTGAAATTCCTGATTTATCATAAGCCAAAACCTTCTTCATTCTCGGTAAAATTACTGTCCAGAAATGTTCCCCCATTTCAACGCCAATCCATTTTCTCTTAAGTTTATGTGCTACTGCGGTTGTTGTGCCAGAACCAAGGAAGAAGTCCATAACTAAATCGCATTTATTAGAAGTAGATTCTATGACTCGCTTTAAGAGGATTTCGGAGTTTTCGGTTTGAAAATTCCAAGTTTGTGAATATCCTGGTATATCTAACCATGATTCAGAAATCATCTCTTTATCTAAAAATACTTCAATTACCGGTTTATTCTTACCACAATTAGGGCATTCCTCCCAGTCACATTCATATTGTGTGTAATTACATTCGGCACATTTTAATCTTAATTTTTTCTTTTTAGCTAAATTATCCAACTTGTCCTGTGATTTAATCCAATGCCTTCCTTTTGGCGGATAAAATTCCCTTCCAAAAACAATTCTTTTTTTGGAAGTAGTCCGTTCTCCCGGTCTATGATCTAATTTAACCCATAAGAGACTTTCGAGCCCTTCTTTTAACCTTTTATTAAATAATTTTTGCTTCTCCAAATAACTTGCAATTGAATCTATTATTTTATATTCTTTTCTTTCTTTTTCTATTTCCTTTAATAAAATTTGAGGACCTATTGAAAAAAGAAATAATGAATCTTTATTGACAGAAAAAGACTCTCCGATTTTTTTCTTGCCCAATGTTCTATTTACAATAATCTCATTCCTGAAATTCCCCTCTTCAAAAATCTCATTCATCAAAAGCCTAATATACATATTTCCGTTATAATCGCACCTAACAAAAATGCTTCCTCTGGGATTTAAGGTGTCCTTTGCTAACAGTAATCTATTTTCAAGCAAGGTTATCCAACTTGAATCTTTATATTTAACTGAATAAAAATAATCAGCATCGGCCTCTTTATTAAATGGTGGGTCAATATAAATTGTCTGCAATTTTTCTTTAAACTTTGGCAAAATCGTATTCAATGCCTGATAATTTTCGCTCTTTATCAGCCATCCATCTAGAGCATTGTCTAAACCTGTGGTGAGCGAAGCCGAACCATCATCAAACAATCCTAAAATCTCAAGTTCTAAATCCTTAAAAAACCTCGTATCAATTGGTAAGAATTGATGTTTTTTGTTTAACTGCTTACTTGTTAAAGTGTTTTCCAAAACTTTGCTTTTATCAAAACTGTCATCAACAATCATTAACTCTTTCCATTCTTTTACCTGCTCGTGAAAATTTTTATGGTTTAATATTTTTTCAATCAGGGAATATGGATTCCTGCTTTCGCAGGAATGACAAGCGGAGACAATCCTATCAAGGGTTATCACATAGTTAGAGTTAAAAACAAATTTTGGCTTGTTCCATATTTTTACGAGTTCATCTTCAAATTGGCTTATAAAATCAATAATGTTGAATGCAGTATTTTTTAATACTTGAAGTTGCTTTATTCTCCTTTCTGTCCATTCACTTTCTCCAGTAAATACATATTGATAAAGCCAGATATCAAATTGTTCTTTTAGAAATTCTTTTGCATTCTTGTTTATGAAATAATCAACTTCATTTTGTTTTTCAAAAACTCTGAATGCTTTTTCTAAAATATCTTCTTTAACTTCTAATCCTTCTTTTTTTAATGCTTTCAAAATATCATATATTTTTGTTTTTTTACCTCTTTCAGAATAATAGACATTAAAAACAATTACATCATCACCCCTTTTTTTCTTAAATTCATAAATAATTTGCCTTTTTTCATTTGCCCTTTTATGCTCCAAGGTGGAGACATCAAAGAAAAATGTATATCCATCTATAACAACTTCAAGATTCTTAAATAGCCTGTCAGTCTTAACATAATAAAGCATGTGCGTTTTCCAGAATAACATTACATCCTTGTCATCAGTATAGACTTTTTCATAAATATTTTGGTGAATTGGAGTATGTCTAAAATAAATTGAACCACTTTCTGAAAAATACCTATTAAAGAATGTGTAGAGTTTATCAAAAAGTTCTTCCTTAAAGTCATGGAATGGTTCTAATGCTTCATTAATATCTTTTTGAAGTTTAGGGAAAACACCTTTTTCGTAATATCTTGATTTAATTCTCATTAAATTGATGAATCCAGATTCTCCTTCAACTTTCGCACCAACAAAGATGTCTTTCAAAGCATTATAGAATTTTTGTTCTTTAGTCATGTTTTACCTCTTTTTATTATAGAGTTGGGTATTTCATATAACTTTTTAACTTCCTCAAACTTCCTGTAAAGGATATGTATATCCACCCTGTATAATTTCCTTTTCTCTCAAATAATTTGTAATATACTGACCTTAATTGCTGCTAAGATATTTTATCGAGGTTCTCCTATACTCAGGATAACTTCAAATCCCAATTCTCTCAGTGCATCTATTATTTCATATTTTTCTTTATCTGCCAGCTGATCAGATACACACTAATATATACCACTTATCACTCATTTTTCATTCGTCCTTATGCTACAACCCGGTAGAAATGGCAAAAGCGCTTGCTGCCCAGCAACAAATCACAAGTGCAAAGGAAGTAGTATAATAGAGCAAAGGTTTCCTCGTTTGCAGAGTAAGAACTGTATTTCTGAATCGTGCCCCCAACCAGTATCCTATTGGGAAGAATATTGCTGAGAAGATTGCCCATACTAAACCTTCAACAGTTAGAAATGCTACGAAACCACCAGGGCGATTGAAGGAGAGAAGAAACTGACATGGGACTACCTTCATACCAATAAAGTAGAAAGCAATTGCGGCCAGCATTGCTGCTGAGGCACCGCTTACTATTCTGGGCAAGTGACCACTTTCCAGTTTACATCCTGCAAGGGACACGACTCCAGTAAGAGCAACTCCTTCCAGCACCACAGCCAGGCAGGAGTTTGCCTTACACATTATAGAAACATGGAGAATGGGTACTACAAGCTGCTTGCAAAAAATCGTCACTAATGCAATTCCTATTAGTATTGATGACTTTCTGAAAATACCAATCGCTATACCCATTATACCTATCCCAATCCCTGTTAAGATGCCAGCTCGGAAAGGGAGTCCTGCTGTTCTAATTGCACCGTTCAAAACCACCTCTGATAATCCCCAGAGGGAACCAAGCACCAGAATAGCGATTAAGACATTCACTGACTGTGTCCCTTTGATTTCGTTAATTTTCACTTCCATCTCTACCACCTTGTTATTTATCTAAGATTGATTGTTTTTATCTTTTGATATCTGCATTAGCCTGAATATATTTACGATACTTTACTTTCTTAAAAACTGCCTTTTGCAAAAAATTTATTTATTTGTGGTATTTTAGAATTTTTTGCATCTTCAAGTTTACCAAAGAACAATACTTCTCCATTGTCTAAAAAAACCACTCTATCTGCAATACGATGGATAGAGGCGAGTTCATGAGTAATAGCTACAATAGTCATATTTAATTGGACATTTAATTTTTTTATTAGATTATCAATTGCTGAAGCGGTAATCGGGTCAAGTCCTGCAGATGGTTCATCGCAGAAGAGAATAATAGGGTCAAGTGCAATAGCCCGTGCAAGCGCAGCTCGTTTACGCATACCACCAGAAAGTTGAGACGGATGCATATCAATTGCTTCATCCAATTCTACAAGATGTAATTTAGTTCTGATTAATCTTTGAATTAGTTGTTCTGATAAATTTGTATGTTGGCGAAAAGGGATTGCAACATTTTCTTTTACTGAGAGTGAATTAAGCAAAGCTCCACTCTGAAAAAGCACACCCACTTTTTTTAAAATATTTTCGAATTCAACCTCGTCCATTCCTGTAATTTCTTTATTAAAGAATTTTATTGAACCTGCGATAGGTCTATAAAGTCGTATAATGTGTTTGAGTAAAGTAGTTTTGCCACAACCACTCCCTCCAAGAATAACCAGGACCTCATTTTTGCGAACATTAAAAGAAATGTTATTTAATATTCGTTTTTCATCAAATTCAGTTATTAAGTTCTGGACTTTAATTATAGTTTCCATTCTTACTTCTGCCTGCCTGTCTTTTATTTGATCGCCATTTTACTAAAAGTTCGTCTCCGTCGGTGCCGAGTATTCGGCATCCCGATAAATCGGGTTTGGCGGATCCTCGTTTCAGCACTCCTGACAGGAATTACCTCTAAAATCATTTTTAATATAACTCGTCATTCCTAACTTGTAACTCCAAACTTAATTGCATAGGAATTTCTTTAAAGGATAATATAAATTTATTCGGAGTGCGAAAACGATCCGCCAGCTGGCGGAGAACTTTTCGCTTGTGCCGATATGCTGAAAGTTCGTCGCTTCGCTCCTCGTTTCAGCACTCCATATTTAATTAATAGAATATTAATCCAATAACACTGTCTGCAACAATAACCATAAATATTGCAGTAACAACAGAGGAGGTAGTTGCTTTACCAACTCCTTCTGCGCCACCTGTTGCCCGAAAACCATAGTAGAAGCCAACTATTGAGATTATCCAGGCAAACATGAAAGACTTAACTATACTGATGATAATATCTTTGAGAACCATTACAGATGCCATTCTATCAACAAAAGTCATTGGGCTGATCTTGAGAAAAGTGATACCGATAATAAATCCACCAGCGATACCAATAATATCTGAGAAGATAGTTAATAAGGGAGTTGCTATTGTCATTGCATACAATTTTGGGAGGACAACATATTTGATTGGATTCAAAGCCATAGTTTTTAATGCATCAATTTCTTCGGAGATTTTCATGGAAGCCAGCTCAGATGCTATTGCTGAACCACTTCGGCCAGCAAGAATAATTGCTGTCAACAAGGGTCCCATTTCACGAGTCATAGAGATAGAAATTAAATCAACCACGAAAATATTTGCCCCGAACTGCCGTAGCTGTTGTGCGGATTGCAAGGAAAGTATGAAGCCAACAAGGAATGAGAGCAATGCCACGATAGGTAATGCATCAACTCCAATGAGATTAGCCTGATTTACAAACTCTCCCTTTCTTTGTCCTTTCTTGTTGAATAACCCGACAATTCCCCAGTAGAAAACATCAGCCGTTAATTGTATGAAATCTTTTATTTCTCCGAGGAGACCATATCCTTTCTGTCCAAGGAATAATAATAGATTGAATTTCTCCGTTTTTGGTTTGTGATATGGAATTTTTAAAGAAGAAAAAGTGTTAAGTGATGCTTTTATCTCAACAGAAGCATTCACAATCTTAGAAGATAGAGATTGCTCCTTTGCGTTTGTGATGATTTGGTCTATAGCAGCTACACCCGCACTGTCAATGGAACGAAGCCCGGAAAGATCAATTATAAGATTCTTTCCTGGTATTTTTAATAAATTTGCAGATACTCCTTCTACGAGTTCTTCTGCATTATTTATCTTTAGAGAACCGGTGATAAGCAGACGGTTATTTTCCAGACTGAAAGTTTGCATTTTAGAAAGAAATGAAGGTAAAATTTAAAGAAAGATTATGATTCTGCACGGTCCAGGCTTTGGTTTCATCCTTGTTCAAACTAAGAGTATAATCAAGTGAGATGAAAGAAGAGATTCGGAAAGTAATTGTATTC
The DNA here is from genome assembly GCA_964398885.1 of uncultured Candidatus Cloacimonadota bacterium. Classification (GTDB taxonomy): domain Bacteria; phylum Cloacimonadota; class Cloacimonadia; order JGIOTU-2; family JGIOTU-2; genus JAGMCF01. The sequence continues at coordinate 7,180 of CAYNOU010000032.1, forward strand.
TCTATTCTGTAGGTTTGTTTGCGGTCTTTCTCAAAAGGTTGTAATGTATAGATTTCGAAAATATAAGTGACATTGTTAGAAATTCTGAAATCACCTGAAACCGAGCCTTCAATGCCGTTAAGATAAACTGATTCAAGTTCATTAAATCTTTTAGAATCATTTTTGTCCTGTTCAAATACATCATTATTAAAGGTTTGAGAAAGTCCGAAACCAGTTTTGATATTCAAGTCGCTACGGTTTGTCTTTATTACAGAGAGATTTAATCCTAAACCCTCTTCCAATTTGATAGGGAAAAACATAGGAGAAATTTTCACTTTATCAGTATTTGTTAGTATATCTATATTTCCGTTGGTATAATATTTTTTAATTGTATCCTTTTCTGAAGCATAGTAGTAATTTGTTGGGAAAATGCTTGCATCTATTCTAAATCTGCTATAAATACCGAATGATTTTACAAAATAATAAATATAAGTAGTTGGAATTTGTAAGTTATTTGAGTATATTCTGAAATCCTGGTTTTGCTCTTTACTAAAGCCGATATTCAGAATTTGTTTAGTGTTGAAATAGTGGGGAAATTTATCTAATTTGAGTTCATTTTCTAATTTTGAACCCAGGGTAATATTAGTCGTGTTTTTATTTTTTTCGGTAGAATTGTCACTGCTCAGGAAGAAGTTACCGGTTATGGATGTATATTTTTTCCAGACTTTTTCTTTACCGAGTTCTGTCATTTCCGGGAGTATTCCCGCACCGATGAAATTTCGGGTTGTATTGTCAATAACAATGGTCATAATTGACAGTTCATAAGGCAACAATTGGATAGTTGAAAAGTTTATAAAGGTTTTGGGAGCTTCTTTATATTTTATAACTTTGTATAAGCCTGGTTTTAGACACCATGTCTCTTGTTCTTCTCCGGGTTCATCCTCATCAGCACTATACTTCATACCGATACTTTCTTTGTAATTATCTATTGCATATATTTCATAGGGTTCTCTCAGATAATCGCGGTTTTGGTCAATTATTTTTATGATCAATCCTGACCAGTTTACAGGCACGATAACGGTCTGCCCATTCTCAATCAGAACCTCTTCTTTGATCTGCTGAGTATTTGAAGTTGCAGAACCAATATACAAAGTGTATTTGCCCGGTTTTAGAAAAACACTTTTACCTACAGGGCAATTACTTTCTATCATTTTGCCATCCTGATAAATAGAGTATCCAGGTTCAAGCTTCGGTTTTGACATTGCTGGAACAAAGACTCTTCCCATGCCAATCTGATCATCTTCTCCCTCTTTTTCTAGTTGGATTTGAGGGTCATCTGCATACCATGTTGAATATGGATTAATAGGTTGTGCAGAAGTGTTTATAGGAAAAAGGCAAAGTGAAAGCAAAAACATGAGAAAGCCTATTATTAGTTTTGAATACCCCCAAAAAGGGTTTGCAAAACTTACAAAAGAACTATGTGTCGTTTTTTTTAACATCTTTCCTCCCAAATTTTTTTATGTGTAATGTTAGATTATTATTAGTTGTAATGTGCTATCATAATTTTGTTTGTTCTTCGCTTTTAAAATAATTTACCATATCAAGAATAAAATTTGAAAATTCCTTATCTAAATTATCGCTTATGGTTTTGGCAAAATAGTTCATTTTATTTGTATATAATGGTGTGTAACTTACAATTTCTTTGTTAAGCACAATTTGATTGGTAGAAACTTTAGTTAATGTCAGTGAAATATGAATATCAGCGCGGAGCAGTAAATCGTTTTGATATTTTTCTATGCTGTGTATTTGGCCACTGATGATGAAATCCGGACTATCATCTATAAATCTTTCTTTACAGTTTTTTACAATATGAAGTTTGTTAATATGATTAACAAGTAAAAAGGTTATTGCTTCCTGTGGTCGTCGAGCCCATAAACTAAATCTATCATAGTAGATCTGATGGGCAGATTGTCTGATAACAATTCGGGAATTATCATAAGTGCGGTCAATCTTAAATTCTTTAACCTGTAAATTATAGGGAAAAGGTTTTTCAAATTGGTTTTCTACATTTATTTGAGGATTGTAGTCAAGAATATAGTATCTTGCTATATACCGTTTCGTACAGCTAATTATCAAAATTATCATTAAAAGAGTTATATATTTTTTAATATCCATAGTTATCTACCTCCAGGAATCTCTTCTGTCCCCCTGGTTTTTATAAGTAATGATGGTTCCTCTGAAATAAGTCGTGAAAATTCGTTAAGATATTGCATTGTTTCTTTCAGCAAATCCATAGATTGAATAATATCTTCTCTACTTTCAATAAAGGTTAGGTCAATATGTGTAAAAGTTTTATTGATTGTTGCAACTGCGACATTAATATCATTGATAGTTTTCTTGATTTGAGCAAGTTTGATTTCATCAGAAACATCATTAAGGTTTGCAAGAAGATTTGACATTTCTTCTGAATTTATAAATTCTTTAATATCATTGATAGTCTTTTCTGCATTATCAGACAAAACTGATAATTCGTCTGAAAATTTGTTTATATTTGTAATGCTCTGTTTGATATTATCTCTATTTTCTTCAAGAATGTTGTTGATATTTGCAAGAGAATTTTTTGCATTTCTTATCAACTCTTGTAAGTCAGTTTTACTCTCTCCGCTGAATATATCAGCCAGATTATTAAGGACGAATTCCAACTTTTCGGCTATAATCTCAGCTTTCCCAGTAATTGCTTCCAATACAGACGCACCAGGTTTTATGTAAGAATTTGGCTTTAGTGTTTCGGATTCAGCAGTACCACCGACTAATTCTATCAACTTTAAACCTGTTATACCCACTGTAGAAATAACAGCTTCAACATCTTCCTTGATAGGTGTTTTATGTTTTACGCTGACCTCAACTATTACAGTAGTTATATCTTTTGGGTCAATGATTAAATTTTCCACGCGTCCAATTCGTATGCCATGAAACTGCACAGCCCCACCGATGTTGAGTCCGGCAACAGAAACATCCTTGTATCTGATAAAATATATATCCTTTTTATTGAACAGAATATTCCCTAGCAGCAAACTTAGTAAAGCCACAAGTAAAACTATTCCAACACAAATAAAAATACCTAATCTTAATTTTTGAGATTTTGAAACCATTTATTTCTCCAGAATTATTTGAAAATTATGTTGTATTTTTGTCAATTTTATCATTTTTTTAAAAATAATATTTTCTACATTTTAGTTAATTAATTTATGTCCATAAAGTCGGGTTTTTCGACTCGTAAGTTTACCCCGTAGGGAAGAATGACCGTATCGGGGGAACGACGAGTAGAGACAAAGTGCGTATTCAAGCTACCTTCGAGTCGTCGTCGCAAGCTCCTTATCCCGATAAAAAGTCGGGAAAACAGCACTTTACGGACAGACACTGATTATTTAATAATTACCATACAAAAGCCACACCACTGTTTGGAAAGAACCATTCATCTTCATAACTTTTTAAAGTAATTATCCCATTTTTTTTGAACTCTTTAGGATATTTTTCTTTACCAGCAAATATTGAGATGGTCTCCACATCTTTAATTGGAGTCTCTGAAAAATCAAATGTAACAGAAATACCTTTGGTTAATTCTGCAAGATAGATTGTTAATTGATGTTTCGTTTTTGGGTAATAAGTGGTAGTATCTATTGTGAATTTTACATCCTTTCCAATAAGAGTTTTAAGTTTAGGATGCGAGCATTCAATCTCAAGGTTAGCAAGTTCAGAAGGATATAAATTATGATTGTTTCTTTTGATTTTATATTTTAAAATAATATCATCTACAAGGATTTTATCAATATGAAATGAATTAATCAGGTCTATCTTGCTATCCAAAAGCCAGCGATATTCAACATCTTCAGATAGAAAATATTGCTCAAGGTCTGCTATATTGTTTGCGCAGACTATTTTGAATTTTTCATCAACTAATTTTTTGTGATAACTTAATTTGGTTTTTGTGAGATAAAATTGCTTTGCAAGTTTCACCTTCGTCCGCGAAAGTGGGGCTTCAGTAGGCAAGTCTGTCCCCAATTTAATTGGGGATTTGATTTCTAAGAATTTCACGGAATGAACAAAGTTTGTTTTCCAGTTCACTTCTCTATCTGCAGTTGAGAACAGATTTTTAAGCAATTCCTGATAAATTATACTTCCAATCTCATTGCTATTCAACCGTTGATTTAATGAGGTTTGGATTATTTTTTCTAATTTTGTATTAGAAAAATCTTTCGCTATAAAAGTTCTACGAGAGATTGGCTCAATTGTTGTGCCTTTATTCTCTTTTATAAAAATTCTTTGAGCTCGCCTTCCAAGATTGCATACAGTTTCATAACTTAATCCGTTATACAATTCAGCTAATTCCTCGGCTGAAATTGTTAAATTTCCATTATTACCAAGCAGAGTTACTTCATCTCCGACTTCTACATTTTTTACATTTGAGATATCAACTACTATCATATCCATAGTTACTCTGCCAAGAACTGGACATATTTTTCCATTTATGATAACCTTTCCCAGATTTGAAAGAAGAAAATTATATCCATCTCCATACCCAATCGGCAGAATTGCTGTGCGTGTTGGTCTCTGTGTTACATAAGTTTTGTTGTAACTAATCCCAAAATCAGCAGGGAATTCTTTGATTAGACTTATTTTTGATTTGAAGGTCATTACAGGCAGGAGTTGTATTTTGGAATGAAGTGTTTCATCTGTATAGATTCCGTAAGATAACAGACCCACTCGCACCATATTATATTGAAAATCAGGGAAATTGACTAAACCAGCACTATTTTCTAAATGAATGATTTTCGGATTGATGTCTGCAGATTTAAGTTGTGACAAAACAGAATCAAATCTCTGAACCTGGATAGTAGAGAATTCATTTTCTTTATTTTCACTCATTGAAAAATGCGAGAACACACCTTCAATCTGAATATTTTTCAACTTTTTTAATTCAGATACAACTTCTTTTACTTGATTCCATAGAAATCCTGCTCTGCCCATCCCTGTATCAAAGTTTATATGGATTTTGACAGTTTTTTTAATTTGAGAGGCAAACCTGTTCAAGTCCTTAGCAAACTCAATACTTGAAATAGATGGAGTTAAGTCATAATCTATTATATTTTCAATTTCATCAGGGAATGAGGGACTCAGTATTAATATTCTACTATTTATCTGCTCAAGTCTGAGAAGAACACCTTCATCTGAGTTTGCTACACCTAACCATTTTAGTCCCAATTTTTCTGATTCACGAGCAATTTCAACTGAACCGTGTCCGTAAGCATCTGCTTTAACAATCTGCATTAGCTCAACATCAGGTTTTAGGAATTTTTTGAGTTGGGTAATGTTATATCTGAAATTATCCAGGTTAATAACTGTCCAGCTGCGGAATTGTTGATTTATCGTTTTCATCTGAAAATCGCTTCTTTACCACGAACTACACGAACCAATCGGTCTCGGCACCCAGACGGACACGAACAATATTTTATTCATAAAATTTAACTATTTTAAATTATTAATAATTTTTATCTTCCTTTATGTCGTGATCCCCAATCTAATTGGGGATGATATATATGTTCCATATCTAATGCAACTTAAGTAGTATGCAAACGAAAAGAGCTTTTTCCGATAAAAGGAGACTTGACTTATCCCGATGTATCGGGATGAGTTAAGTTGACTTCTTTCAACGAGTCGACACTTAAGTCAAGTCCTGATGAATCGGGACTTAACTCAAGTTTTCTTAATTTTTTAAGTTTTCGTTCAACCACTAAGTAGTTATTTGAATATACATAGCAAAACATTTCATTGGGTGAAGCTATAAAATTCGTTTTTTTAGCTATTTCGTGTGTTTCGTGAGTATAAATCCTATTTTACCTTTTGAACCCAATACTCATGAATTGAAGGGAATTGGTTTTTTAATTTTTCACCCAACTTAGTAGCTTCAGAATAAGTATACAAACCATCCAGTCTCAGACGATAAAAAGTTTCGCCATCTTTCTCAATTGTAGTGATTTTGGTATTGTAACCATATTGAGCTAATTTGTTTTTCTCATTATTAATTCTTGAGTAGTCTTTAACTGCTACTACTTGTAATTCAAATATTTTTTCTTCAAGCTTGACTTCTTCAGGAACTTGTTCAAGTTCTTTTTCTGGTGTAACTTTTGCTTTCTCTACAGTTGGCTCTTCTGCCTTTGTTGGTTCAGCAACTTCCTTTTCAGGTACTTTTTTCTTACCACAGGCTTGAAAAAGAGAAAAGGAGAATATCAAAGCAAAAATTAATAGGGTTATTGCTATAGTCCTTTTTTTCATGGCGCCCTCCGAAATTTATTTTAGTAAATAATCACGATTTATAAAATTGCGTCAAGAAAATGATGTAGTTTTTATTTTAACTTTAAATATTTTTAAGATATTTTTAAAAAATAATCCTAATCAATTGGCTTCTACATTACCTTAAATAAAGCCATTAGAGACATCATAATTAATTTTTATTAAATTAATTTAAAAAAATAAATTTTTTTCTTGACAAGAAAAAAAATTAATAGTTTTGATGACACCAAAGTTACAACAAAACTTAAGGAAAGTTATGAATGTAAATGATTATATTAGTGACTTAATAAAGATAGGGCTTACAGAATCCGAAGCCAAGGTTTATTTTTATCTTTTAAAAAAGAAAAATTTCACAGCAACTGAAATTTCAAAATTAGCTCATGTATCCAGACCAAAAGTCTATGAAGTACTGGCAAAATTAGTCCAAAGGGGCTTATGTACTGAAACATTTGGAAGAGTAAGAAAATATATCGCAGTAAATCCTAAGGTTGGTTTTGATAATTTGTTTAAGGAGTTTGAAGAGAAGAAAAAAATTGTTTCTAATCTTTCGGAAACTCTCCTTCAATTATACCATTCTGAAAAAGAAAACACAGACCCTTTAGACTACATACAAGTATTAAGAGAAAAAAGCAGAATAGCTGAAAAATATAACTCTCTACAAAAAAAAGCAGAAGACCAAATTCTATGCTTTACAAAAGCTCCCTATGTTGTTCCTGTTGGAAAAAATATTGAGGGATTAAATGCACTGAAAAGAGGTGTCACAACTAAGACAATTTATGAGGTTAAAGAGCCACTCCGAGAAAAGATTATGACAGGAATTAAGTCTTTTATTGAGGCAGGTGAAAAAGCTAAATTTTATCAAGATCTACCTATTAAAATGGCGGTTTTTGATAACAAAGTTGTATTTTTAGCTTTAGTGGATAAGATACAATCTCAACAAGGTTTTACCACAATGATCGTCCAACATCCTGATATTGCTAAAGCCTTTATAAAGATGTTTAAAGATTATTGGCAAAAGGCGATGACTCTTGAAGAGTTTAAGATTAAATCCAAAGGATCTTCACCAGAGACGGATCCCGATTTCTATCAGGATAACTTTGACGGAGAGAAAATACCATAAAAATGTGTATCTAATTTTGCTTTGAGATACACATTTTTTATTGAAAAAGATAAAGGAAAAGAGCTGTTAGCTTGAGACTTTGACCGGTTAACTAACAGCCCTATAGTGACATAATGAGAGATAAGTCAAGAGATGGCTTATAACTATATATGCCATTGTCATTCTTGTAAAAACCTTTCATTATTTCAACACTATATAATAAGGTATTATACAGTGTCAAGAAAAAGATATGTTAACTTCTAAAATAGGAATTCTGGAAATAATGTCTTTTAAAGCAACTATTTATTTTCTCCAGAAATATTATAATAATATCATAAAAAAAGAAAAACTTAAACTAACTCCGATTTAATCGGAGCAGTATTTAATTAGGAGGAAAAATGAAAAAGTATTTAGTTGGCCTATTTGTAATAGGTATCCTGTGCGCCACACCAGTGTTTGCACAGGAGATAATAGAGGTTGGAAATGCTGAGATTGAGGATTATCAGATTCCTATGAATGACTATTGGCAGAACAGTATTACTGAAACAGTATATGACAAGGAATGGATTAATACAGATATGTATCTTCACACCATTGGTTATCATACTGCTAATGTCCAGAATGTAATTAACCCATTTAATATTGAGGTATGGATTGGTGAAGTGGATGTTGATGACCTTTCTGATGGCTGGGTTGATGGAAGCCAGTTGACTATGTGTTATGATGGAATAATTGATGTCTCTCAGGGAACATATTGGTTAGATATTGAATTGGATACCCCATTTGAATATGAAAATAATGATAATTTAGTAATTATGGTTATTAAAGATGATGATGAATATTACTATCCTCAAGATACTTGGTGGACAACAGAATCTGGAACTTCCTGCAGAACATTGCATCAGTATGGTGATTCTCAGGAATATTCTGCAATGAGTCCTCCATCTTCATATAATGACAAATCAACCTATCCAGATATTTGTCTATATTACTATGAACCTCTCTATGGTAATGTAGATGGAACTGTAACAGATATTAATACCAGTGATCCTATTGAAGGTGCCAATGTCTCTATTGGTAATATCTTTGATCTAACCGATCCTGATGGATATTATCTTTTAGAAGATGTTCTTGTTGGTCCACATAGTATTAGATGCTCTGCAGCAGGATATCATATCACTTTTGATGAAGTAGAAGTTTTGGAAAACCAAACTGTTACAAAAGATTTTGAGTTGGAACCCCTTGTTTATGGTAGCCTTGAGGGAACAGTAATAGATGATTCTACTGGTCTTCCTATTGAAAACGCATCAATTCATGCAATAACTGTTGGTGACTATGTATATAATACCACAACTGATTTATCTGGATATTATCTCATTCCCGAGATGGTAGCAGGCACTTATTATGTAATCTGCCATGCATCCGGTTATGGCACACAAACTGTGGATGCGGTGATTGAAGTGGGTGAGACAACCATTCAGGATTTTGTAATGGAAGTTTTGGCTGAAATTGTAATTGTTTGTGACCTTGGTCAGGAACAGATGGGAACCCAATTAGTTGCTGTACTTGAAAATTTATATGAGGGAGATATTATATATGAAACCGATTTAAATGAGAATCCCTTGGATGAATCCGTCAAAGCCCTTTTCATTTTACTTGGTACTTCTCCCTTCAATCATGTATTTATGGAAACCGAGTCAGCAATTGTAACACCATACCTTGATGCTGATGGATGCGTGTATATGGAAGGTGGCGATACTTGGTTTTGGGACAATCCAACTTCTCTACACCCATACTTTAATATAACTCCACTTTCACCTTTTGGCGGAGGAATTCCACCAATTTATGGTGTTGGCTCTTTCTGGGACAATATGACTTGGGGTTATGTCGGAGATAATTCGTGGATAACTGAAATTGTTCCTAATGGTGATGCAGAGTTGGTAATGCAAGGTACGGGTGGTGTTGGCGTTGCTTATGAATCTGGAACTTATAAGACTGTTGGCTGCTCATTTGAAATTACTGATATGGTAGAACCTGTAAATAGAGAGTCCTTTGAAACCGCTGTCAAATGTGTTCTTGCTTATTTCGATCTGTATGAATTTGAATATGGTTCATTAGAAGGCTATGTAACTGAATTATCCACAAGCGCACCAATTGAAGGTGCGATTGTCCATTGTGGCGGCTATGAAGATATTACTGGTCCTGATGGATATTATTTGATTGAGGATATTGTTGTTGGAACATATAATATTACCTGTGAAGCTATAGGATATAATGATATTTTAGTAGAAGGGATTGAAATACTGGCTGATCAAACCACCAATCAGGATTTTGCAATGACTGCTCCTACGATGGAAATTAATCCATTAACTATTAACGAAAGCATAGAACCAGGCGATTCGCTAACTACTTACATTACTGTGAGCAATAATGGTAATGGTCCATTAGATTGGTGCACAGTGTTTGAATATCCGGGTATATACAGAAATGCCGTTGATAATTTAACTGCTTCTTCCCATCCAAAGGATGTAAGAACAGCTGGTTCTCTCTATGATGTGTGTCCATTTATCACAGAATTATCCACCGAACCAAGCCGAGATACATGGGACTTACAGTTTAGCTTTGATGTTTTAGACGCATCAGGAGGTCCTGAAAATACTGGCGCAGAGTTTGATGGGACATATTTCTATAGTACTCGCTGGAATAGTAACCTGATTCATAAGTATGATATTAATGGCAACTTGGTTGAGGAATTCTCCATACCTGGTATTAGTGGTATTCGCGATCTGGCATGGGACGGAGAATATCTTTATGGTAGCACAGCTAGTAATCATATATACGGTTTTGATCCAACGGCCCATACTTTAGTAACTACAATTTCTACTCCTGTTAATATTAGAGGGATTGCCTATGATAGTAATAATGATGGTTTTTGGTGTACAAACTCTTATGAAGATATTTATCTGGTAGATCGTGATGGCATTACATTAAATACAATCATCAATCCTGGCTTAGGTGGTAAGTATGGTTTGGCTTATGATAATGTTAGCGGTGGTCCATATCTCTGGATATTTGATCAGGGTGGTGGTCCAGGAGAACCTCAGTATCTACTTCAACTGGATATTGCTACGGGTGAATTAACAGGTGTATCACATGATGTGCTCCAAGAACTTTATGGACTTGGTGGAAGACTTGCCGGCGGTTTATTTATCACCACGGAATATCAAACTGACACCGTAACTCTTGGTGGCTTATGCCAGGGGGCACCTGATATAATGTTTTGCTATGAATTATGTCCATATGCAAGCTGGATATCGCTTGATCCAGTCTCTGGCATAGTTGAAGCTGGCAGTGATTCTTTGGTTGCTGTTACATTTGATGGCACAGGCATTATTCCTCAGTCTGTCTTGAATGTTAATATTGAATTCATTTCTGACCCTGATGTAGGAACAGAGAATGTAGATATAACCCTTCAGGTTGGAACTCAGGAATTTGGTTCAATTTCTGGTACTGTTACATTAGAGAACAGCCCATATAGCACAGGTAATATTGAATGTGTTGTTATTAATGCAGGCCCTTGTTATAGCACTTCCCCTGATACATTCGGCAACTATACATTACCAGCATATCCAAATACTTACAATGTAACAGCTTCTTTATATGGTTATGAAGATTTAACTATAGAAGATGTAGTTGTAGTAGCAAATCAAAATACACCAAATATTGACTTTGATTTGAATTGCCTCTTTGGTGGACTTACCGGTTATGTAACTGACTTTGACACAGGATTGCCTATAGAAGATGCCACGGTTACCGTCCTTAATTCTGGTCCACAAGGAGACGTTTATGGTATCACAGATGTAAATGGTCATTATGAGATAGGTGACATTGTAGAGGGCGTATACTATGTTGAGGCAATTCATAATGACTATAATCCGGTTGTTATCCAGGGGGTAGAAATCGTTCAAGATATAGAACAGACTCAGGATTTCGTGCTACAAGAAGTTGGCTTACCCACTCCTCGTCATTTAATTGCATCTGAGGATAACTCAGAGGGCATTGAGTTGAACTGGTGGCTTCCAGAAGGTTTTGAAATAGAATATGATATAATATATGACGATAGTGTAGCAGAGAATGCTATTGCCTATTGGTTTGAAGGCGATATGCGTGCAGTTCGTTTTACACCAGCGAGTTACCCTTGTGGAATTTTGAAGGCATATATTAACATATACGATGGTACATGGCCGGAGGGAGACATCCTACAGCCGTTTGAAGTAGCAGTATTTGATGATGATGGAAGTGGTGGATTTCCATGTACAGAATTGGGTAGAGTAACAGTTACACCAACTCATTATGACTTTATAGAAGTTGATCTTAGTGCTCTTAATATATTAATAGAAAGCGGTGACTTCTATATTGCTCATATTCAGGGCGGAGATTATCCTGATTGTGCACCTACTGCCTTAGATGAAACTGAACCAACAGTTAACAGAAGTTACGATTGGAGTCCAATATGGCAAATTTGGTTACCCTCCGAATACCAGGATTTTATGATTAGAGCTAGAGTAAATGGACCTGAAGGACCTGCTTTGCTCACAGAAGATGGAAGTGTAGTGACATTTACATCAGAAGAAATAGATAATTCAAACATAGTGTTAGCTCATCCTGGTAAGCCGAAGAGAGGCACAGAATTAGTTGGTAATGGAACAGTCATTAAGAGATCTAAAAATAGCAGAAGTCGTGATTTCCTCAATATGTATAATGTTTACAGAAGCAATATCTCTGGCGGTCCTTATACTCTTTTAGCTGAACAAGTTCCTGAAAGATCATATCTTGATACCGATGTAGCACTGGGACAGGTCTGGTATTATATTACAACAGCTTTATATGATACAGGAACTCCCTATGAAGAATCTCCATACTCTAATGAAGATAATGGAAGCTTATTTGATGCTGTGCCTCCTGCACCAGATAATGTTTGTGTAACAGGTGTTGACGATGAAATTACTATAAGTTGGGATGAGATAATTATCCAAGAAAATGATATTGAACACTATAATATCTATATGAAGTATATGATTGGTGCATTTGAATTAATAGCTGAAACAACTGATACTACTTATGATTATACATTGTTAGATGGTGAAGGTCTATATAAATTCTATGTAACAGCAGTAGATTTGAGTGGTAAAGAAAGTGACCCATCTGAAACCGTTGACTATCTATATGGTAATTTGCCCCCATTGATTAGTGCAACATCAGGTGTTGATGAATGTATCCCTATTCATGTTAAACCTTTTGGTCCGGCTGAAACCCATTATATCCTTGATGATGGTACATGTGAGTGGGGAGTTACAGGGCTTGCTGGTGAGGATAAATGGATTGGAAATCAGTTTCCTGTTACTGATTCTGGTGAGTTAATCAGCTTTGAGGTCTATAGCATATATAACGAGGATGCAGGAGATAATATTGAAGTTGAAGTTGATATTTTTGATGCGGATCGTAACTTTGTTGGCTCAAGCGAATCATTTGTTCTGCCTGCTGATGACTGGGTCACCGTTGCATCTCCATATATACCATTTGATGGTGAGTTCTATGCAATGATTCACTTCAATTGTGAGACCGGTCAATCCAATTACCTCGGTATGGATATGGATGGTCCGTATGCCAATTCTGATTTAGGTTGGGTATATGAGGGTGCAGTGTGGACACTAATTCAGTCATTATACTGGCCAGGCGTTGGAATGATTCGTGCTACTGCATGGGTTGAAGGAGAGATTAAAGATTTTGTCTTTAATAATGTGAATAATACGAATTACATTTCAAAAGATGTAAATCTAAATTATGTACGAAATACAGATTATCCTTCAATTAAAAAAACAAAGGATGGTATTGGTATTCTCTATAATCTCTCTGTTGATACCCATAATCATGAAACCTCTTATTGGAAATTTATGGGCAATAAAGGAGAACTCACCGGTTACGAAATTTATAAGTCATTGGATGCCAGTGTTTTTGACTCTGTCCAATATATTGAGGGTGGTGAACCACAAGATTGGGCTGATACTGATGTAATCAATGATAATGAATATTGGTATTACGTAATCGGTATTTACGGTGATGAGGAATCTGACCCATCTGATACAGTATCTGCCATTCCTCATGATGGTATTGCACCTAGTCCAATTACAGACTTAGAATACACAGTTGATGTCCAAGCATTGACTGTTGACTTTACTTGGTTAGACCCAGTAATTAATGAAGATGGAACACCTTGTACCGATGTTGCAGGAATTCAAGTATATCGTGATGAAGATCTTATTGCTACTGTTGAAGCAGGTGTGCAAGCATATTCAGATGTGGCGCCAGCAATCGGAACCTACTTATATTCCTTTATTGCCTTTGATGAAGTGCCTAATTTTAGTATGCCTAAATTGAAATCAGTTTGTGTAGATTATGTACTGTTTGTGGAAGATTTCTCTATGTGGGAAATGCCGCCCGAAGGCTGGTCAGTTGAAGGCGACTTCTTGGATAACTGGCGCGTATTCCCCACCAATACTGCTGGTGGTGAACTTCCAGAAGGGGAATTTTACTGGCTCCCAGATAATGGTTATCAAGGAACAGCCAGATTGGTTACACCAGTATTTAACACTACTAACTATGAATTAACTTTGGAATTCAAGTATTATATCAATCACTATTGTACTCCTTATACACTTGGTGTAGCCACAACCAGTGATGGCGGCGTTACTTGGAATGATGTCTGGTCTGTAAATCCTTCATCAACTAATCAGGAATTTGTAAATGTTCCTATTGAGACCCTTGATGTTGGCTCTCCGAACTTTCAGCTTTGCTTTTATTTTGACGGTGACCCAGGTAATATAAACTCGTGGGATTTTGATGATATTATTTGCCGGTGGACAGAAGTAGGAGTTGATGATAGTCTTATAGTTCTATCAACCAAATTAAATCCTAACTTTCCGAACCCATTCAGCAATTCAACTACAATTTCTTTTAGCCTTAAAGAAAAGTCCCATGTTAAGTTATCTGTCTATAATATAAAAGGGCAGTTAGTTGCAACATTGTTGAATGATGAGATGAATCCTGGAAAAGACTATAAGATTATCTGGAGTGGAAAGAGCGGTAACAATAGACTGGCTAATGGCATATACTTCTATAAGTTGGAGACTAGGAACAAGACATTCATCAAGAAGATGATTTTGATGAGATAAGTCCCCCGGGGATGATAAGAACGATATAATAATAAAATTCTCTGCTTGGTTTACCCCCCAATTAGCCCAGCAAGAAGGAAGAGAGGGAAGCAGCTCTCTTCCTTCTTTTTTATTAACTATATTTAGTCAGGATGCATGTAGTGGATATCAAGTTAAACGGAAATATAGACGGTATAGAAGCAGCCAAACAAATCCATAACCGTTTCAACATTCCAGTGGTCTATCTTATTGGTTATTCAGAAAATAGCATACTTCAGGGAGCAGAGATAATAGAACCTTTTAACTTTATACTCAAGCCAGTAAAAGAAAGAGAATTACTTACTGCCATCAGAGTGAACCTTTATAGGTATAAGAGGGAGAAGGAATTAAAATAGAGCCGAGAAATAGCTTTGATGAAATAAAAGAGCTAATCTAAAAAGGAAGAGAAAATCAGAATGTTCTATGCTTGTCTCGTGAGACTATAAAAAAATTGTTTATTATAACTTGACAGAAAAGAGAGCGTTTCACATTTGTTTATTATGTTTACTGGAATAATAAAGCATTTAGGAAAAGTAAAGAATATCAAACATTCAGGTAATAAAATGTATTTGACCATTTTTGCAAATGGTTTAAAGGATCTACTTCATCCTGCTGATAGCATCGCCTGTAATGGTGCATGTTTAACAGTTATTGAAAATAGGCAAGACTCATTTACTGTTGAAGTTACTTCTGAAACCCTTAACCGAACTAATTTAAAACATATTAAGATAGGGAACATAATCAATTTAGAATTACCAATGTCAGCAGATAGTAGGTTTGACGGGCATTTAGTGCAAGGTCATATAGATACTGTTGGGAGATTGCTCTCAAAAAGAATAATTAGTGGAAATTCTGTGTTAGAAATATCTTTTCCTGAAAAGTATAAAAACCTGATTGTTGAAAAGGGCTCTATTGCAGTAAATGGAATCAGTTTAACCCTCACAAAGGTCAACCCTCGCAGTTTCTTTGTGAATATCATTTCTTACACTATGGAAAACACAAATCTAAAATATGCAAGAATTGGAGATGAACTTAATCTTGAATTTGATATTATAGGTAAATATGTTGAAAATTACTTAGAAAAAAGTAAAAGGGAAAAACACCTTTTGGATTTAATTTAGCCACCGATGAACACTGATAAACACGGATACATAATTTACATAATTAAGAAACTTTGTGTTCTTTGTGTCCTTTGTGTTTCAATCTTTTTTCTTTCCTGCGGCAAAGAAAAACCCCCTACAGGCGGTCCAAAAGATACTGTGTCGCCAGAAATCATAAATGTTGAGCCGAGCAATTTAACTAAAAATTATAACAAGCAAAAGATTGAAATTACATTTTCAGAACAGATTGATTCTGATTCATTTCAAGATGCGCTCATAATCTATCCTAATATCTTAAAGAAGAAATTTTTCGGGAGTAAATCCAGGATTTCTATAAAAATTTTAGAAAAACTTCTACAGAATCAAACATATCACATTACTGTTGATAATCATTGTAATGATTTGCATCATAATCCATTAGAGAGTATTTATCATTTAGCTTTTGCTACAGGAAATTCAATTGATGAGAATTCTATTTCAGGAACAATTGTATTTGATAGTGAACTGACAGAAACAGACAACAAAATTTACATATCACTTTATTCGGCGGAAGATACAGTTTTGATTACAAACACAATAGCAGAGGATAACAAATTTTACTTTCAAAATTTGAAAAAGTTTGATTATATACTTTCTGCTTTTCAAGATATTGATGATGATTTAGAGTATGATTTCAAAAAAGAGCCTTTTTTTGAGCAAGAAATTAATCTTAATGAACCCACAAAATCTGTAGATTTAAAACTGAGTTTACAAGATACAACAAAACCTGAACTTAAAAAGGTAATTACAAAAAGCAGGCAGCATTTATTACTTGAATTTAGTGAAGATATTAAACAAATTCAGAAGATAAAAATAGTTAACAAAATAAACAAATCAAAATTGAAAGTGCTTGAAACTATGCTTAATGGTAGTGAAATGGATGTTATTACCGCTGTTTCAGATACGATTTCCTACAATCTTTTTACTTACAATATTACAGATTTAAAAAATAATGTTACCTCTGTTGATTCTGTTAGTTTTAAAAATACAATGCCTGCTGATACGAGTTCATTATCACTCAAAGGCTGTTCTCCAGAAGATGGCACTACTATTAATAGTCTCATCCCTATTTTTTGTTTAGAATTCAATAAGATTATGCCCTTGGATAATGTAATAGCGGTTTTAAAGAATTCTGAGAATAATAATCCAATAAAATTAAATATACAAAAAATTAGAGGAAATAAATTTGAACTTAAACCTCCGATAAAGCTTAAGAATTATGTGCCATATAAATTAGTTATTTCACCTGATTGTTCAGATTATGAAGGGAATAAATTAGGAGAGGAAGTTATTATTAACATCTTACCAATAATTTTTGAATAATATTACTTCCAATATTTTAATTCTACATTTTGGTCTTCTATTTCCAAATATGAGTAATGACATATCCAATCGCCTAAATTTATATATATGCCATTCTCAAAAGTCAAAATTCTAGGCTGATGGATATGTCCCATAATTACATATTCAAAACCTTGCGAGAATTTTATTTTAGAAAAATTTATTAAACCTTTCTCAAGTTTTGTTTTTTTCTTTTGGAGTAGCTCCTTTTTTCTACTTGAACGGGACATCCATTTGCCGAATTTTAAACCCACATCTGGATGAATTATTCCGAAGAGGTGATTTATAAAATTATTTCGTAAAATTGTTTTTAAAAGATGATATCGTGTATCATTAGAAGTATATTCATCTCCATGTGATATAAAAAATTTTTTCTTCCCAACTGTAAATTCATAATCATTAAGATATACTTCTGCGTGAATTTCATTTTGGAAAAAATCTCTGAATTTGAAATCGTGATTGCCTGCTAAATAGATGATTTTTGTGCCTTTTTCAGAGATGGATTTTAATTTTGTCAGAGTAGCAAAATATGGCTTTGGAATTACCATTTTATATTCATACCAGACATCAAATAAGTCGCCAGCAATAATAAGTTTATCAAGATTCCAGGACTTGATTTCATCAAGAAATGAATACAGTCTTTTTAATTTTTCCCTTTCTTCGTCATCAACCTGTAATTTTTGATGAATATCGGAAATACAGATTATTTTCCCTTGAAAATCTCTTTTTTTGTTCATTGTCTGAGGAGTCGTCATGGACCACTCCATAACGAACTTAAATATCTTTAATGTCAGGGAATGGTCCCTGACAACTCATAATTTTTGATGAATATCGGAAATACAGATTATCTTCATCTGAAAATCCTTTCGCCACAGAGACACAGAGAACACAGAGAAAATCTGATAACTCTGGCTCGAATGCTATTTTCATTCTCCTTTGCCTGCCCCGCCTGCCCTGTGAAATCTTTATTTATTTCACTGGGGTTAAATTTCTTTCTATTTAATGGGGTGTCCCGATTTGTTTTCAGGACATAAGTGTTTCATATGTAAATACCTCGCCACAGAGACACTAATATAACTTTTACTTTCTTTGTCCATTTGTTAGAGGGGTCGTCATGGACCACTCCATGACGAAGTTACAATGGTCACTGACAGATCATAAAAAAATTATCATGGAGTGCGAAAACGATTCCCGATCCATCGGGGAAAACTTTTCGCATGGGGTAATTACGCTGAAAGTTCTCCGCCAGCTGGCGGATCGTTTCAGCACTCCTGTTAGTTAATCAATGAGTTAATACATAATAAACGATATTAATTCCCATTTTAAAAGCTTTTTCGCGGATTTCAGGTGGGTCTTTATGAACCTCCGGAGATGCCCAGCCATCGCTTATATTACTTTCGTAAGTGTATAGCAAAATCATCCTGCCGTAATCATCAAATAGAGCAAATGCTTGAGGGCGTTTGTTATCATGCTCATGAATTTTAGGCAATCCATTTTCAAAATGATAGAAACAGCTGAATATTGGATGCGAAGATGGGAGTTCTTGTAATGATTTATTCGGAAATACTCTGGCAATTTCTCTTCTAAAATATTTATCCAATCCATAATCATCATCAACATAAAGAAAACCACCTTTCTTGAGATATTCACGGAGATTTTTAATTTCTTCATCAGAGAGCACAATATTTCCGTGTCCTGTAAGATATAAAAATGGATAATCAAAGATTCTATTATCTTTTAGCGAAACTATTACCTGGTCTTTAGCAGCATTGATATTCGTTCTGTTATTTATTTCTCGTAAAAGGTTTGGAATAACTGATGTATCGTTATACCAATCGCCACCACCATCGTATTGAACTCTGGCAATAGTGAATTTTATTTCAGCAGATGTATATGATACAAAAAATAGAAAAAGTATTACAAAGCTAGAAATACTTCTCTTTAGAAAGTTTATTCTTGAATAAATGAATAATCTTGACATAATTTATTCTTGCCTCCAAAAATATGTTTTTGAATTTTATGGGCGATTAACTCAGTGGCAAGAGTGCTTCCCTTACAAGGAAGAAGTCATAGGTTCAAGTCCTATATCGCCCACCACCTTTATAAATCCGAAATCCGAAACCCTATCCCCGATTTAATCGGGGATAGGGTTTCTAATTTAAATCTGTTTGCCTCACTTTTTTACACCACTCAGTTTCATCTTCTATATCTTCCCATTAACTGTCCTTCAGCCAGAATATGCTCTTCTATTGCCTTCATAACCTTTTTCGTGGGCAATAGCCTATTTTGCGAGCACTATTAATACCTTATTTGCCAGTGAAATTGAATCCTTCAATATCTTCTACTGATTCTACCGCAGGAATATTTTAGGTAAACCCATTGATACTTGTTGTATATCATATATAACCTGATGAACGAATGTTGGGAAAAAGCCATCGGAATCATCACTTATCAATACTAAACCCTTTGCATCTTTAGGAATTAGTTTACATTTCAATGATGGCGATATTATTTTTCCATACTAAAAATTGAACATTCAATATATTGAAAATCCTTGTATATTTTTTCATCAGGAAATGACTCTTCAAAAAGCGCAACCCACCTTCCAAAATCACCAATATCTTCTTGATATGTGTTATAAAGGCAATAAAAGGGTATTACATATGCATGTTTATAAGAATTGTTTTTATCAAAAAAAGCTATGCCTAATGCAACGGAAGGTTGATTTCCTTTTGTATATTCAATATATTCCTTTTCAATAATTTCATTAATAGTTTTAACCGTATCTGAGTGAGGAATTATTATTAATTGATAGTAAATATTTTCATCCTCGTATTTAGTGTTTAATAGAACTCTTATTCCAGTATCTGATGTGTGATTAATCCATGCTACTGGAACTTCATCATATTCTTTTATGTTATTAGAATCTTCACCAAAACAATAAGTATAAGAAATCAGTACTGTGAACAAAACTAAAAACACAAATTTGCATAATACTTTTTTCATTTTTGCCTCCTATGAATATTTTACCACGAACAAGCACGAACTAACGCAAACTTTTTTATCAATATCTAAA
>CAYNOU010000033.1:0-26938 GCA_964398885.1 uncultured Candidatus Cloacimonadota bacterium
ACTTCTGGGTGAAGACGGATATAGTCTGGGATGGAACAGATGAGGATGGAAAGAAGGTTTCAAATGGAGCTTATTTTTATAAATTGAGTTATGGTAATAATGTCGTTACGAGGAAGATGATATTGGTAAAGTAATGTGATAGCCTTTACAAGAACCATCCTTTAAAAATAAAGAAGTAATGGTTATTCATAGAAATAATTATACAATTATCTATTCAACTCATCAAAAGTATCCATATATTTTTTAAGAATATTAGCTCTACTATGGTGTCGCAATCTTTCTTTTGCTTTTTCTTCAATCTGGCGGACTCTTTCTCTGGTAATGTCAAAAATATGTCCAACCTCTTCCAGAGTCCGTGGTGTTGCATCTCCAATACCAAATCGGAGTTTAATAACCCTTCTCTCACGCTTGCTCAGGGTTGACAAAACAGATTCTACTTGCTTTCTGAGAAGAGTCCTCTCTGCAATTTTTTCTGGAGAAATTACAGTGTCGTCTTCAATAAAATCACTTAAAGTAGTATCTCCTTCCTCATCACCAACAGGTTTATCAAGCGAGACAGGTCGCTTTGATACATTAATAATACTTTTGACCTTTTCAACTGGTAGGTCTAATTTCTGAGCAATTTCTTCTGGATAAGGTTCTCTTCCCAAAGATTGCACAAGCGAGTTATGTGCTCTTGCAACTTTATTAATAGCTTCTGCCATATGCACAGGCACACGGATTGTGCGAGATTGGTCAGCGATTCCCTTTGTTATTGACTGTCTAATCCACCAGGTAGCATAAGTAGAAAATTTATATCCTTTGTGATAGTCATACTTTTCAACAGCTTTTATCAAACCTATATTCCCCTCTTGTATTAAATCTAAGAAGCTCAGTCCCCGATTATTATACTTTTTTGCAATACTAATAACGAGTCTGACATTAGCCTTAATCATATCATTTTTTGCAATCTCTTTCTCGCGAGTAGCAATTTTAATATCATCCGTTAGTTTCTTTAATTCATCTGCAGTCATCCTTGTTTCTAATTCAACACGACGAATCTTACGGCGATTGTTCTTAATTTTTTTAAGAGCATCAATAAAGATATTTGGGTCTAAACCTGTAGTTTCTGCCACTTCATTAAAATCTTTCTTGCTTTTTTCTGCTCTCCTGCCAAGTGTACAGATTTTTGCCGGAGTATAATTTTTGATATTGCTCACAAAATTAATACGGTTTACACTGATGGATATTCTACCTAACAGACTGTTTATCCGATAAATTAACCTTTGAATTAAAGAATTAGTGGAATAGATATCTTCAAACAAATTCAGAATCTTTTCTCGGTTTTCTTGAATTTTTTCGCCTACTGTTTGGTTCTTGGAAAGCTTTTTAGTTGGTTTCTTATTAATAATTTTCGCAATTTCATCAGAACAGACTAATGCCTCTTTAGTTTTCCTTTCTAACTCATTTATCAGCCTTTCATTATTTTCTTTGTCAAACCAACTTCCAAATTCAATCTTGAGTATATGATCAATTTTCATTTTGCCTTCACGGTAATGTTTAACTACATTTTGAAATTCCTTTAAGCTACTTGCACATAGTAGAGTCATACGATTGATTCGTTTCTGTGCATTCTCAATTCTCTGAGCAATTTCTGCCTCCCCTTCAGGTGTAAGCAATGGAACTTTGCCCATATCTTTTAGATACATACCAACAGGGTCATCAAAATATCGTATCTTTAAAGGGCTAGGCTTGGGTTTGTAAACCCTTTTTTGTTTGCGAATCCTACCCTTTATTGTCTTATCAACTATCTCAAGACCGCTATCTTTTAACTCATTAAAGATATCATCAATTTTATCCAAAAATATTGGATTGTCAGGCAGCATTCTATTAATCTCATCATAAGTAACATACCCACGGTCAGAACCTTTACGTTTTAATTCTTCAATAAATTGACTGATTGTCTTCATAAAATCTCCTGAACTTTACAATAGTTTTCAAGAATAGATAAAAAATTTTTAAAACAGATGAAAAAGTTTGCTCAACTTTCTTATATTATACCTTTAACTTAATAATTTTCTTACCACCCCACCTTTTAGTTGATGGATTTTCTTTTGTATTACTTTTTTTTCTCGTAGATTCTCAAAATTATCTGGATGTTCAATAATTTCTTGATTAATCTTTTGCAAGTCCAAACTTAACTTTCTAATTTGCAATCCATTCAGTAATTTATGTAGAGCAGTTTTTGAAAATTCTCCTTCAAAAAACATAATGTCAGACACAAAATCAATTTCATCAGGTTCAAAATAGTCTAATAATTTTGAGCTCTGGGCTGTAAATTGAATTAGATTATCCTGTTTTTTAATTATAGAAACCAATTTTTTGAATATTGGATGAGTAAAATACTCCTGTTCAAGAAAAGGCACAGCATCTGCACATTCTTCGGGAAAATTTACAACGATTTTCAACAACTCTTTTTCACCCAGTCCGCCAGCTGGCGGATTGGCTTTCAAGGAAGCATATCTTTTAAAAGATTTAGTTAGGCGCCTATTTATTGATTTAATAATATTTGTTTCGCTAATTCTAAATAAAGCGGAACCCTCCTGTATGTACATTTCCCTTTGGACAGGATTCTGGATAAGCATCAAATCATCAATCAATTCATCAATTGCATCCTCTTTATTTTCAAGACTTTTATCTGCATTTTTATAAACTTTTATAAATTGATAAAAACTAAACGCTTTATCAATTTCTTCTTGTAACTTCTCTGCACCAAATTCATCAAGAAAAGAATCAGGGTCATAATTTTCAGGTAGCATGATAATTTTGGGGAAAAGACCATTTTCCAAACATATCTTTATAGCACGAGCACTTGCATTATATCCAGCTTCGTCTCCATCATATAAAATATAAACATTTTTGGTGTATCTCGCAAGTAATTTTATTTGATTTTCCGTAAGAGCAGTTCCCAAGCTTGCAACAACATTACGAAAGCCGTATTGATAGACCTTTAGTAAATCTGTATTCCCTTCAACAATTAGAGCGGATTTTTTTTGTGTTATAAAGTGTTTTGTCTGAAATAATCCATAAAGATGATACCTCTTTTTGTAAATGAGATTTTCAGGTGAGTTAAAGTATTTTGCTGCTCTATCATCTTCTTCTTTATAAATCCTACCTCCAAAAGCAATTACCTTGCCATCTGAAGAAAAAATAGGAAACATTATACGGCTGTAAAATTTATCATACACTTTCCCTTGCCGTTCAGTAAATAGCCCGCTTTCGGAAAAACTCTTTTGTCCAAAATGTTTCTTTTTGAGATAATTTGATAAGTCATCCCATCTATCTGATGCCAGACCTATCTGGAAGGTTTTGATGGTTTCATCAGAAATCTGACGGGAATGGAGATATTCAAGAGCCAATCTACCTGCTTTTAATAGGTTATTTCTATAATATTGATTAGCAATCTTGTGTATCTCATATAGTTCATTGTAAAGTGTTTGATTTTCCGTAGATATTTCTTTCTCCGGAAGTTTGATGCCAGCCCTTTGTGCAAGTTTTTGAACTGTTTCATTAAAATTTATCTTTTCATATTCCATTAGAAAATTGAATACATTTCCACCCTTGCCGCAGCCAAAGCATTTAAAAATCTGTTTGGATGAACTTACCATAAAAGAAGGTGTCTTTTCTTGATGAAATGGGCAAAGGCACCTATAGTTAGCCCCACTCCTTTTCAAAGGTAGGTATTCGCCGATGACTTCTACAATATTATTTGCAGAACGAACATCATCAATTATTTTTTGGCTATAACGCATATATAAATTTTCCAATTCCAACCTCAATCTGAGGCTTGGAAACGAGACAGAATAAATTTAGATTACATCTTACATATTTACGAAACTAATAACTCTTTGGCGGTCGCATTCTTTTACCTGATTTTTCTAAATCCAATTGTTTTATCTGGTTGTATATTTTGTCAACTTCTGCTTCTAATTCACTGACAGAAATATTTCTACTTACGACAATCTCTTTTACATATTTTTTTGTTTTTTCAATTCCCATTCTACAATCTTTAACCTGCATTATTATTTCATCTTCTTTATTATATTCTTTCCTTTTTCTGTAATCACATAATGTCCTATCTTTGGTGCACCTTCAAATTTGAGAATACCCCATTTTCGAAGTTTATTTATGTCCTCATAGACTGTCCTTGATGAAACTCCAAAATCCCTACTTATATTTGGAATTTTTAATGGTCTCTTTTGAATAATTCTTGTTAAAATTGAGACTAACCTGTCGAGTTGTTTCCCTTTTACACTGAAGTTTACACTGAAGTTTACTCTGAAATTTGCATCGAAATCTTCTACCTCTTTTCGTATTCTTTCTGGTCTTCTGAAAATTATTGTGAAGAAAGTTCCAAATTCAAAGTCTATCGGAGATAATCCTGCTTCTGCTATCAATTTTCTCATCTTGCTTATCCCGGTTCCCATCTTCTCAATATATCCCATTCTATGAAGAAGATTTGCAATATTAGGATTTCTTAAAACACTCTTTTTACCAAAATCTTCAGGTCTTAATCCTTTAACAAGTCCACCGGGATTTGTTATCTCTATTCTATCATCAAACATTTCTATCATTACATTTGCACCCTTTTCAAAATAATCTCTGTGTGCGACTGCATTAATAACCGCTTCACGCAAAGCATCATAAGGAATTTCTGGTATCTCTTTTCTTCTCGGCTCACCTGTCATTTGGTATCTTACTGGTATATACTGCTTGAGAAAATTCATTGCACCATCTATGTTTGTGATTATGTCCTCATTAAAATCCCGTCTATCAAGAACATTTATCTTTTCTGTCCCTTTATACAAAGCACAGGTTACAGCAGTGTGGAAATAGGTATCGTCCAGATTCTTAGAGAAAAATAGGATCCCTGTATTATTAAAAATAATTTTACCTTCTTGTTTTTCAGCTACTCCTAAATTTATCAAAATGGAAGGGGTATCTAAAACTTTTGAAATGCCAGCAAGTCTTAAATATTTATCCAATTTTTTAGTGTCAAGGTGTGTATTATAATTGAATTTTAGGTTTATCAATTCGTCAAAGCGGATTTTACCTTCTGCTTTGAAAAAATCAATAATCTCATATCGGCTAAGTTTTTGGGAATTTGGACCAACTCGTGTATAAAAACCTGAAGAGCATTTATAAGGTTTATCAATACCTTCTCTTACTTCAACAATCAGAATGTCTTTGAATTCTTCAAATAAAATTTTAACAACAGGCTGACAATTATTAGCAATATCCTGAATTTGAGATTTAAGCTTATTGGTTATCTTTATCCCTTTAATTTCTTTATTGTCATTTATTCCAAGGAATATTTTCCCACCAGATGAATTGGCAAAAGCCACGAATTCTCGTTCAAGATTTACAGGGGATTCCTTAAACTCTATTCTATAACCTTCTCCTTCTTCAAGGATTAGCTGGAGTTCTTTTTCGTTCATACAGTAAAAACCTCTCTAATTGCTTCTGAATTTTTTATTTATATCTTTCCAGGGAATATCTTTAAGGGCATTTGCGAATTTTGAATCATAACCAATAATTCCATTTACCAAGTGCTTCGTAAATTTTTATTTCTGGTGGGAGTTTCCAGAGCATTTTTTTGTTTAGAGTTTTCATTGATTACATAATTCTTATATTCATAATCCATTTCTTTTCAATGCTTTTAGCGATTTTTCTATTTCTTTTCCTTGAAAATCAATAATTGAAATCAACTCTTCAGGAGTTCTTGTATCTTCTTCAATTTTTCTGTTTGGATTAACTGCCTTTATGTCATAGTTCTTTTTTTGAATCTCTTCTATTGACACTTTCCAGGAATTTTCGCTTTCTTCTCTTTGTGGAAATAGTTTGAAAAATTTTTCAAAATGCTGCATTGTAAGAGGCTGTTTTTTAGTAACATTTATGCCTGATAAATCATAATACCATATTTCTTTTGTCGGTTCACCTTTTTTGAAAAAGAGAAGATTGGTTTTGCTGGCTGCACCGGCATTTATAAAAACCTTAGGCGGAAGACTTACTATGCAAAATAGATTGCATTCATTAAGAAGTTTTCGTTTTGTTTGGACAAATGCTTTTTCATTCGTTCTGAATAAAACTCCTTCATCCATTACAATTCCACATCTACCACCAATCCTAAGGCTATCTATTACATGTTGAAGAAATAATACCTGAGTAGCTCTTGTTTTGTAGGCAAAGCTTGTTTGTGCTTCTTTTCCCTCTTTCCCACCAAAAGGCGGATTGGTTAAAACAACATCAAAGAGTGCGGGTGCTCCTTGAAAAAGTCCATCATATACTCCAAGTCCTGTTAGCGTATTTCCATGCCAGATATGTGGCTCATCAATTTCATGGAGAACAAGATTTGCAAGTGCAATAGGGTAAATGAGATTTTCTTTCTCTCTGCCGTAAAATGTTCCGGTTTTCAAAGTTTCATCATCAGTTGCTGTTTTTACTTTTTCTTTCATAAGCAAATATGCTTGAGCTAAAAAACCACCAGTTCCGCAACAAGGGTCATAAACAGTCTCTCCAATTTCAGGATTGATTCCTTTCACCATTATCCGAATAACTTCTCTCGGAGTGAAAAACTGCCCACCATCATTATTTTTCTCTCCCATCTTAAGAAGCAATCCTTCATAAACTTGAGAAAGTGTGAACATGTGGGTTTCTTCAATTTGAGGTAAGGAGGGTTCATGTATTTTATCAAGAATATCAAGAAGATTTCGCTCTGAATCAATTCCAGTTTTTTCAAAATATGAGAATACCTCACTGATAACCTTCTGACGGGAAGTTGCACCTGTTTTTTCTTTTAGCCTTCTGAGAAATGGTAAAAGTTCTGCATCAACAAAACTCATAAATCCACCGATAGCACCAATTTGTAATTGATTTCTTTTTTCTCCATCAGGTGCAGCCCAATCCTGCCAGCGATAAGGATATTCAAGGGAAGGACTGAAACTTACTCCAACTGCTCTTGCTTGCTCTTCCTCTCTTTGTTCCTTTTCATCGAGTATTCTTAAGAAAAGCATCCAGGTTAGTTCCGGAACATATTGTAAAGCACCTGCTCTTCCTGAACGACGCATAATGTCGCAGATGCTTTTGATATAGGAATTCAGGGATTGGGGGGTTGTGAGATGCCTATTCTTCATAATTCTCCTCTAAACGCCTTCCTCAAAATTGTCTGCGGTAAGGCATTAATTGCTTCTAATTGCTTTTCAATTGAAGTTTTAAGTTTCTCAACTTCTGACATTTTTTCTTTGAGGCGTATAGCAATACATTGCTGGACAGCTAGAGTGGGAAATGGAATTTTAACAGATGAAAAAATATTCTTATTAACTATTTCAAGAGTAGTTGAAGATGCTAATTTTTCCAGTGTCTCTTTTAAGGTATGGGAACAAAAATACAGGTATTCGCTATTTATTTGTGGACTTGGAATCAGGGAATTGATCTGCTGATTCGTTGCAAGTTTACAGCCAGCAATAGCTGTTTTTCCAAGATTCCCAATACATGAAACTAAAACCGTACCAGCAGGAAGAACCCGGGACTGTGTTACTCCTAATTCTGATAGATACTCTTTAGAATCACTAATATACATTTCTTTATCTAAATCCTCTGGCTTTATCCAAGGAATATAAGCACCATAATTATTAGAAATATTTCGAGACGGAGTGTTCCCAGTCACAACTTCACATAATTCCCCCAGCCTTTTCCTTTCCCACTTCTTTGCTTCTTCGCTTTCAAATACTTCTCTCAGGTAAGCAGAAGGAAGAGCTTTAGCTGCCTCAAGTTGCTTTTCACAGGCAGTTCGGGTTTTATCTATTTCTTGCATAAGTTCCTGGATTTTTGATGTAATGCGTTTTTGTTCGGAGAGTGGAGCGAGAGGTATTATGTAATCAGATAAAAATTCTTTAGGAACTCTTTGCTGACCGACAGCACCAGTAAAATATGAAGTTGCTTCTTTTAAAAAAAGTGGTTGGCGAATAAAAAAGTAAATCCATTCTGGTAGAACTTCACTATCAGGTCGCAAAACATGAAATTCAGTACTACCAAAACCTATACCATCAATTAAATTTCTTGCTATTATATGCTTCCCATTTTGCATACAAGGTGTAATTTTAGCAAAAAGAACATCGTTTTCCTCAAAATATGTATAACCTTTAGCAACTTTTGAATATGGGACGACTTCCGGTTTTATTATTGCACCAGACTTTCCATTAACTGATGACATTGGAATAAAAGTTGTTAGTTCATTAGAAGAACGAGTAAAATGCCTAGTCCGACAAGGATTTATTTCACACACATCTCCCAATCTCACCCATTGCCAGCCAGTTGGGAGTTCGGGTTGTGGGTTGTGAGTTGTGGAATTATTTATTTTGGTTTTCATTTTTTATTATACCTTTGGCGTCTTTGTGGCGTCTTTCTGTCGGCTTTGGCGTCTTTGTGGCGTCTTCAGTATATAATTTGTTCCTTTACCAGTAATACCTACCTGATCAAATATCTCCCGAGTAACCAAATCTGTTAAATCCCGTGTGGCAGTCCTTTCTGAAGTGTTGCAAATCTCCTGATATTCTTTATTCGTTATCTTCCCCTTCTCTTTCACATACATCACTGCTTTTACCTGCCTTTCATTCAATCCCTTTTTTCTTAAGTATTCTTTTGTATAAATATCTTTGTGAAAATAAACAGAAAATCCACCCATTTCTTCTTCATATTCCGGTTCAGGTAATGCTGCTTCTTTCATCCAATTAATCCTCTTTCTATCATTTATCAATTAGTCATTGGTCAATTATTAGTCAATTTAGTCAATTGATAGTCAATTCATTTTCTTCCTTTAGTTATGGGTTGTTTTACCTTTTATGGCTCATTTTTGGCTCATTAAACTTATTTTGGCTTATTTTGGATTCATTTCTTTTCTGCTTTATTCCCTCCAATAATGTCCGATAAATGTCTGTTATTGTAATTCATAATTTCTTCCTTTTTTCTCTGATTGTGCAATTGTTGTGCAATAGATATGCAATTAAGGCAATTATTGTGCAATAACATAATAAGCCCCTGCTCCCTTTTTTCCACTTTCTTTCAATACTTCTTTCTCAACTAAAATCCTTAAGTCATTTGTGGCTGTATTTCTTGAACAAATATTTATCTCCTGGTACTCCTTATTCGTTATCTTGCCTTTCTTTTTGACATATATCAATGCTTTTATCTGTCTTTCATTCAATCCTTTTTTTCTTAAATATTCTTCTGTATAAATATCTTTGTTAAAATAGACAGAAAATCCTCCCATTTCTTCTTTATATTCCGGTTCGGGTAATGCTGCTTCTTTCATCCAATTAACCATTCTCACAGTTCCGCTGCCATATTGTTCAATGAAACCTGCAAGATAGAATACTTTTGCAATTAACGGATTTCGTAAATATGATTGGTGTGGTTTTTTCAGTTGCGTAATTGTTATGCCTTCAGGAAGTCCACCCGGATTGGAAAACCAGATATGGTCATCGTACACTTTTACAACAATGAAATTTGCTATATTAAAGTAATCTCTGTGAGTAAGTGCATTCAACAATGCTTCACGGATGGCAGGAATAGGATAATCCCAGATATCTTGTCTTTCTATTCCTTTTATTTCATAGCGAACGCTAATGAATTGTTTTATGATTTTTATAGTTTCTTCAAATTGTTGAAAGAGATTTCCTTTAACCCATTTATCATCAATTATAGTGGTTTCTGTTTTGAAGCGACCTATTCTAATGCAAAGATTGATAAAGTGTTTTTGAGGATTCTTGCCAAAAAGGAGAACAGCACCATTTGTTAATTTTCCATTTACCAGAAGTTCCAATTTTTCCAGGATTATTTCTAATGGTTCATTAAGGGAAACATTTGTAAGTCTATTGTTATTCACAGCAAGACGGATAAAATTTTTAACGGAATCAGAGTCAATTTCCTCCAAAGAAATATTAGTTGTTATTGAATCCCACGGTTTACCTTTCAAAAGCAAAACTTTAAGTTTTTGCTGGTTCATTTCTCTGGTGGTGTTTCCGATTCGTTCATAATAACGACCTTCATAAGAGACAAGATAACCTGAATGAACAACCCGGACTGTAATAAATCTTTTTCCTTCAATATCTATTGTTTCAATATCAGGATAGAGAGATAGTTTATTTACAATACGGTTAGTTAAATCCCCCAGAAATCTGGTTGATAATTCAATTCCTATAGGATTGCTATTTTTATCAACTCCAAGAAGGATTATTCCACCTTTTGTATTTGCAAAAGCTGAGATAGTTTTATAAAATGCTTTATTGGGAATTTCCTTAAATTCTACAGTGTTTGTTTCTCCTATTGCCAGTAGCTTTTTAAATTCTTTTTCATCCATATTATAAAAATTCATTTTATCAATCCTTGATTTGCAAAACTATAATAATCTTCTCTATTTTTACCAATAATATGATCAAGCACTTTTATGCCCACGAAATCACAAGCATCAATAATTTTGTTAGTAAGTTTAATATCATCAGCAGAGGGTTCGGTCTCACCTGAGGGATGATTATGAACTAGTATAATAGAAGAAGCAGACTTCAATGTAGCTTCTTTTATAATTTCTTTTGGGTCAACAATACTTGCACTTATACTGCCTTTGCTTATTTCTATGTTGTGAATTGGTTTATTTTTTATATCTAAAAGTATAACATTAAAAAACTCTTTCTTTGCATCTCTAAGATAAAATCCATAATATTCAGAAACATAAAGGATTTTTTCCATAAAAAAATTCTGGAAAATTAATAGATATGTATTGATATTTAAGTTATTAAGTCTGGATAGTGTTTTTTTATCCATGAGATAACATCTTTTCTAAATTTTAAAGTGAACTCAATAAGTTCTTCTGCATCATTTTCAGTAACACTACCAATAAAATCATAAGCAGCTGTATTTCTTTTTGATCTGCATGTATCTAAATAATTTGCATCATTCTTATACTCTTTGCCGAGTATCAATGGTAAAGCCTGTATTGTACGATAATGTTGGAGATTCTTAGCCGGTTTATATCCTTCTAAATATAAAAGGATTGTACATAGTTTAAGAGCTGCATTGTAAGCAATATTAAATTTCCAGTCAGCTGATAGTTGACGATTTGAATCTGTTAAATCTCTTTCAACAATATCAAGCGGATTTCTTATTTCCTGTTTACTGGTTTTATGAGGATTTAACCATCCATTATTTAACCATTTTTTTAAGCTCATTATTATTACCTATTATAAATAATTTTGGTGAATTAACAACATTTGAAATGAAATGTTCATTGGAAATAACTCGTTTAATAAAATCATTTTCCGTTAGAACATACGGATTGATTTCTCTTTCTAATCTATCAGAAAGTCCTGAAATTAAAGTAGTTAATTTTCTTAAACCAATATCTCCAATAACCATTAAATCAATATCGCTTTTAGAATTTTCTTCATTGCGAGCAATTGAGCCAAATACAAATGCTAATTTTATTTTTCTCTCTCTTTTCAAGGAATTACATATTACATTGATTAACCCCGTAGTTTTTATTACAATATTATGAATTTCTGAGTATAATGGATGCTCTTTATTTGCCAGAAAATAAACTCGATTTCCATCTCTTTGTTTTTTTAAAAGATCCAATCTAACAAGTTTTTTTAATTCTCTTTGAACAGTACCTATAGAAAAACCCGTGCATCTTTCAATCTCTCTCATATACAATTTATTATTATTAATACCAAACAATATTCGGAAAATTTCAGAACGTATTTTTGATGATAATATTTCTGATAACAGATTCATGTTGTATCCTTTTTGCATACAATTGTATGCATATTTAGTTCAAAAATGATAAATGGTTTAAAATTTTATCAAGATTTTCGTCTTTTTATCAGACATAATATTCGTCAATCAGCCCCTCATCTGCAAAACTAAAGTATCTATTACCGCCAATGATAATATGGTCAAGGATTTTTATCTGCATAACTTTGCCGGCATTTACTAAATTTTTGGTAATATCTTTATCACTTTGAGAAGGTTCTGGATTTCCTGAAGGATGATTATGTGCGAAAATTAAACTCACAGCGTTGTATTTAATTGCCATTTTCATTATTTCACGAGGATAGACAACACTGGAATTTAGAGTTCCTTCAAATAGGTCTTCTGTGTTTATTATTCTATTTTTTGCATCTAAAAATAATACTTTAAAAATTTCAATTTCATTTTTTTGCATAGACTGGAACAAATAAGCATAAACTTCGTTTGAAGATTTTAATCTAATTTTTTTACCAATGATTTTTTCTTTTAGATATCGGTCAGATATTTCCTGAAAAAGTTTTATCCCAAAGGCATTATGAGGTCCGATGCCATCTATTTCCTGGAGTTTTCCCATTGGAGCTTCAAGAACACCTTTCAGAGATTTGAATTCCTTTATAGCTTCTTTTGCTGGTTGTTTGCAGTCTTTTCGTGGCGTTCCAAGAGTTAGAAGCAATTCAACTATTTCATAATCGTGAAAGCCAGATATACCCGATTTGATAAATTTTTCTCTTAATCTCCTGCGATGACCCTTAGCTTTATCTTTTGGTTCTTGCATTATAAGTAACCTTTTTAATCATAATAACAATTAGCTACAACAAATAGATGTAATTTATTTTTCAAGTTTCATAGTTCTTCATTGGATTTCTTCTCAAGTTTCTGAGAATGAAAATTAGATTTTGGATGAATCATGCAATTTAACCAATTACTTTTGCTTCCTGATGCAGCACTTGCAGAATCCGTGATAGTTTGCACAAATTCCACCAAATAACGAAAAAAGACCCCAAAAGAGAGGACGACCAAAAATATGAGCTAAACAAGGTTTAGAATATGGCAATAGATATATTCCCCAAGTAATCAAGAAACATCCAAGTACAATGCAGGTATGCCCAAAAATAATAAGAGCAATGCGATCCCCTCGCCAGCCAAGAAAACAAAGTGCTGCTCCGATTAGCAATGGAATAACTCCCCCAGCGCTGCCAGTGCTAACAAGGGTAACTATCCCGAGGACAAATAAAATTATCCCCAAAATTAAAGTGATTAAACTATGAGGTTTCATGTTTCAACCTTTCTTTTTATTTGATGATATATATTTTGGAACTATAATCAGAATCCAATAATAATTCTATTAGAAGCTTCCCATCTCAAAAAAATTCTTAATTATGCCCGTTTTTATCATTTATTGTTTCATATGAAAATCCTTTCTAACCACAAAGACACAAATGTAAATATAAAATTACGAATTACAAGTACATTGTGCTGATTCTAACACTCCCGATATATCGGGATAATGGTGTTTTAATAAACAATCCGCGAGCTGGCGGACTGTTTCTATCACAATTGGTCCATAAACTAATACTATTTTAGAACTGCAATCGTGACCCCACTGCCACCTTCTTTCTCTGGTGCAGAATAATAGTCAGAGATATGAATATTTGTTTTCAAGTAATTCCAGATTTTCTTTCTCAATTGTCCCGTTCCTTTGCCATGCAAGATGCGGATTCTCTGTAAATCAAGTAAGATAGCTTTGTCAATATATTTATCAATTTCAGGCTGTGCTTCGCCAAATGTAAGCCCAATTATATTTAATTCAAAGGAAAAATCATGGCTCGCTTCTGTATGAATTACTATGGATTTATCTGATTTTTTACCTATATTTTCAGCCTTTTCACCCTTCGGAACTTGATATAAATCTTTAGGACACGCCTTGTAAACAATTCCATTAGCAATAATTTTTATTGAAGATTTATCAATTCTCACAATTTTACCTATAATATTCAGTGGTTTTATCAAAGCGAGGTCGCCAATTTCAGGATTTTCAAGAGGTATGAGTTTTATTTCTGCGAGTTCTTCTTTTTTCTGCTCAATTCTTGTTTTCTCTTTCCCTATCTTTTCTACAAATTTTTTAACTTCTCTGCCGAAGACAGAGCCTCTGGATTTTGGTTCAATCTTCTTCGCTTTTTTGAATAGAACTTTAATTTTGTTTAATTCCTTTTCAAAACTTTGCTGTAAACCTGTAAGATATTCTTCTGCTTCTTGAACCGTCTTTTGCTTTCGCTCCTTTTCTATTTTCCACCAGTTTTTTTCTTTCTCTTGTAAAGATTTCAAACTTTGCTCTGCAAGAACTGTCTTAAGGTCATACTCATTTATTTTCTGAGAGAGTAACAGTCTCTGCTGTTCTGTTCTTTTTAATAGATAACTGAGTTGCTGAGTTTTTTGGCCAATAAGTTCATTTGCGCGACTTACAACTTCCGAGGTAAGTTCATATTCCCGAGCGATATCAATCGCATAGCTACTTCCCGGAAAACCAACATCAAGTTGGTAAGTTGGAGAGAGGTTTTGCTGGTCAAATCTCATAGAGGCATTCTCACATAAAGGATGTTCAGATGCAAAAATTTTTAATTTATTAAGATGTGTTGTGATAACAACCCTGGATTTCTTTGCAACCAGTTTTTCCAGGATTGCCTGAGCAAGAGCAGAACCTTCTTCCGGGTCTGTTCCTGAACCAAGCTCATCAATCAAAACCAAACTCCTCTCAGTAGCCGTATTTAGAATGAGTTTTATCTTTGTTATATGGGAGGAAAAAGTGCTTATTGAATCTTCAATGGACTGCTCATCATTAATATCTGTAAAAAAATTTTGGAAAATACCTATTTCCGCTTTTTCAGCTGGTATCATCAAACCGGAAAGTGCCATAAGCGTAAGCAAGCCGATAGCTTTTAATGTTACAGTCTTTCCACCAGTATTCACGCCAGATATAACCAAAGTTCTGAACTCGTCACCCAGATTTAGAGAAAATGGGATAATTTTATCCTTCTCGTTTATGGATGAATAAAGCAAGGGATGGCGAGCGTTTATGAATATAAGTGATGGTTCGGAAAGAATTTTTGGAACAGTCGCTCCAATTTCTCTGCAGTATTGAGCAGTCGCATTAAGGAAATCAATCTTTTGAAGTATCTTAAGATTTTGCAGTAGAATTTCTTTTTGTTCCTGGATGTTATGATATAATTCTCTTAGAATCTTTTGTATCTCTGCTCTCTCTTCTTCATCAAGATTTATAAGCGAATTATTCAATTCTACGGCAGATAACGGTTCCAGAAAAACAGAAGCAGCAGTTTGAGAATGTCCATGCACAATACCTTTCAGTATACTGTTCCCACCTTCCTTAACAGGAATTACATAACGCTGGTCACGAATAGTTACAATTTTGTCCTGGATTACATTCTCGTATTGTTTTTGTGTCAGAATGTCTTCTAATTGTGAGTAGATTTTTTTCCTGGTTCTCTTACGCTTTTTTCTAATCTTTGATAGATTCTCACTGGCATTATCCTTGATTTCCCCTTTACGGCTAAAGGTGCAATCAAATTGCTTTTCTAACGGCCCCGTGATTACAATATTCTTAATGATATTGAAAAGATGAGGAAAGTTCCGTTCTTTAATAGCTTCACTTTTTCGCAGAGCATTAGCTAACTTGATATTGCGATAAAAGGATAGAAATTCTTGAATAGTAAAATACTCTTCTATTTTTAGCTGAGGGAATAGAGATTCGGTATCTTCCAATCCATCAAGATTAAAACTGTTTTTCTGTCCTCGCGAAAACTGGGATAGAAATTCAACTGCGTCATAAAGTTCCGAAAGCCTCTTTTCAATTTCAGATTTATTCGTAAGAGGTTGCAGTTGGTCAACTAACTTTTCCCCTAAACTTGAAGTGCAATTATTTTTTATTAACGCTTTGACTTTATTGAATTCTAATTCTTCAAAAGCGTTTTTCATTGATGAGGGTATTGGGGTATCTGGAAAACATCCTTTTTCTTTTTCTTGATTTCGTCTAACAATTTTTTGTAAAATTTGTTTTCTTTAATCGCCTTATCAATTCCAGTAGTTGACAAAAATCTTACTGTATTTATACTTATCCATTTGACAATTTTTGCATCCGTAATCATACTTTTACTGTTATCGCTGATTGGTAGCCATTGAACAGAAAAAGAAATTAGAAAAATCAGAATAAATGCTTTTATTCCGCCAAGCATCAAACCTAAAATTCTATCAAAAAAGCCTAAATGCAGAATATTAACTGTTTTTTTCAGCAAACTAACAAATACATTTAATAGTATTATAACAGCAATAAATACAATAACACCACCAAGAAGATTTACTATTTTATCAGATATGAAGGAAATATTCTTTAAAAGTCCTGCAACAGCAGGTGCAAATCTTACGGAAAAGGCTAAAGCAACTATCCAGCCAAATAATTTTAATAAACCTACTAAAAATCCTGCTCTCAATCCTAAGATTGCAAAAAGGATAATTATTGCATAAGCTAATATATTAACTATTTCCATATTAAATAAAAGGGATTTCCCTTCCGTCTGCCCGTCTTGGCTCGCCAAGCCGAGACAGAGGCGCCTGTCTCCCGACACATCGGGAGCCAAGACTGGCCGAGACCGATTGATACAGTTAGCTGCTGCCCGAGTTACCTACTGAAATATCGATTCTTCTTTATTTTCCTTAATGCCTCTTTCAGTTCTCTTCTTTTTCTTTCACTTGGCTTTTCATAATAACGATTTTTTTTAAGGTCAGAAAGAATACCCGACCTTTGGACTTTTCTGTTAAACCGTCGGAATGCATTATCAAAATTTTCATCTTTTCTAATTATTACTTTTGGCACTAAATTTCACCTCATTACTTTTTTATCGGATATTATATAACTTGATATTTCTGTCAATTTATTTATAGTATTACAAATAAAATCTTTGTTTTTTTGGCAAAAAATTTAACCGCAAAGTTCGCAGAGAAGATGCAAAGGACACAAAGATAATAAATAACTCGGTGAACTCTGTCCCGCAATGGCGGGATTCTCTTCCGTCTAGGCTCGGCCTAGCCGAGACTGAGCGGTTGGTTGCGGTTTACCTCGCTATGAATTATATATATAGATATTTTTTGATTTTTTGTCTGGCCACCGAGACTGAACTTTTTTCTTTGTAAAATATATTCAAGGAAAAGTTTGGAAAAACTTGACAGATATTTATTTTAATAAAATCTTTTCTTAAATGAGTTCTGCAAAATATAAATATTTCAAGAATATTGAAGCAAAACTTACGAATTAAGTTTTCCAACTCAACCCCTAACCCCTTCTCTTACAAAGAGAAGGGGAATTTGGAGTCATCCCTCTCTTTGAAGAGAGGGACCGAGGGTGAGGTAGAAATACTATTTTGCAGAACTCATTAAAATCTTTTCTTAAAGATAAGGAGATAATAATAATGTATAATAAAGACATAATAGAAGAACAGGAAAAATTTCAGGAACAAATAAAAAGAATGGTTTCTAAAGAAATACTAGAAAGTATTGAAGATGTTCTAAGTATGGAAGAAGAAAAAGAGAGAAAAATTTATCGTGGTGTTTATTCAGGAGATAGTTTATGCCTTCAAGAAACAAAATTTATAGTAGAATAAATAAACTAAAAGCCTCTGCTCAAGATAATATTCGTAGAGAATATATAAAGGATTTACATAATTATACAAAAAGGGATACCATAATTTATTCTTCTGCTTTTACTACAATAAATGCTAAGAACATACCGGCAGTTTTTCTTGGTATTGACTCTGACGATATCCATGGATTTATGTCGGCTCTTTATAAGTTAAAAGATGACAAATTGGATTTAATAATTCATAGTCCTGGTGGTTCAGCAGAAGTTGCAGAGCAAATTGTGAAATACTTACGGGCAAAGTATAAACATATTCGTGCTATTGTTCCACAGAATGCTATGTCTGCTGCTACAATGATTGCTTGTGCTTGTGATGTTATTATTATGGGAAAACATTCGGCGATTGGACCTATTGACCCCCAAATAATATTTTCAACCCCTACTGGACAATTTTCAGCACCTGCACAAGCAATATTAGATGAATTTAATATGGCTAAATCTGAAGTCGCTCAGAATCCTAAAACAGCCCCCCTATTTGGGTAAAGAGAATTGATAAATATCCTCCAGGATTCTTAAAAACATGTGAGAATGTAATTGAATTATCAAAGAGAAGAGTTGAAAATTGGTTACAAAGTTGGATGTTTAAAAATGACGAAGATAGAGAAAAGAAAGCATCTAATATTGCGAAATGGTTAGGAACTGCTGATATTCATAAAATCCATGGGCGACCAATATCCTATAAAGAGGCTTTAGAGAAAGGTTTGAAGGTTGAACTATTAGAAAACGACCAGAAGCTTCAAGAAAAGGTATTATCTGTTTTTCATGCTTCAATGGCTTCACATGATTTTACGAATTGCACAAAATTTGTTGAGAATCATAATGGCAAAGGACTATTTTTAAATTTAAGAATGATCGGGAAAAAGTAATTTTATGAGATTATGAAAACTAATCTATAGAGTTTGCCATTGTTTGAAGGATATGTACAACCGTGAGGTTGGGAAGAGTCTTAATTTGTCTTTTTTTCACTAAATATATCAGCAAAATTTCTCATATATCTATTTTTTTTATTATTCCCGCAGTCTACATTACTTTTATACTTTTATATAAGTAATAGATCTGAAATTTTCTTACAATTTTTCACCGAATATAAATATATTTAATCTAAGAACCATTAATGCAAGTAAAATATGATTTTGCGTTTCATATACTTATTCCTAAATGAAATAAAACTTTTTGTGGGGAAAAAATTGACAGGATAATAACTATTCAAATCTTTCTGAAAAAAGGTTTTCGGGAAAGTATAGATTATGAAATTCTTAACTTTTGTTCCTATCTTATTTTTGATGCCAACTTTTTTGTCCTCTGCATTTCTTCAACTTTCACCTTCAGCAAAGCTGGCTGCAGTCTCTGACATATCTGCATTTGAAGAAAGTCCATCCTCCATTTTCTATAATCCGGCAGTTTTTAAAAAGCAACTCTCATTAACTTCATCATATTTCATGCCATTTTCTATTAATGACTTATCCTATAAAAATTTAGTAGCTGGATATAGTCTCGGAAAATTTAATGTTGCTACAGGATTGCAAGAATTAAGCAATGAAATTTACAAAGAACAGACTGGCATTTTAGCAACTAATTTTGAGATTAGCCATAATTTTACTCTGGGATTTGACTATCGTTTTCTAAGAAAAGAAATCTCTACAATGAACAATGAAAACGCTTCCCAGTTTGATGTGGGAATACTGGCAACCGTGAAAAGATTTAGGCTCTTCTCCTCATTTTACAATATAACATTTAGCAAAATAGGAAATGACGAAATCCCACAGGAAAGCAGAACAGGGATAACCTATCAAATTTATGATAATCTAAAATCCGGAATATGCTTGGTAAAAGAACTGGGGTATGACTTCTCTTTTGACTTTGGAGTTGTTTATTATCCTTTTACAGCATTAGGAATTCTAAGTGGATTCCATACTGAACCTAATAACAACCAATTCTCCGCTGGATTAGAATTCAAAATTTATAACCTTCTAATAAATTATGGAATAAAAACACATCAATATTTAGAGATAACGCATTACTTCACAATATCATATCAATTGACCAGATGAGAAGATTACTCCTTATTGTTTTCTTAATCATTTTCTCCCTTCAAATTTATGCTGATGAAGAACAGATGGAGAAACTCTTTTCAACTGAAGAGGAAACATATAAGATAACTGAACTGTATAACCATCTTCAAAATCTAAAGAAAAATAAGGTCAATATAAATGATGCTAAATATCAGGATTTAATAATGCTTCCCTGGCTTTCTCCTGTTCAGATTGAAAATATTATACAATTTAGAAAACAAAAAAATATTACAAACAAGAATCAACTTAAAAAAGCAGGAATTTCGGATGATACTATTGAAGAAATCCTTCCATACATTTCATTTAGAAAATCATCTCCAATCTATTTACAAAACAGAATTAGAGCAGAATATAAATTTGATTCAGAATATAATAGCCCTACAAAATTCTATCAAAAACATTCTATAAGTTGGAAAAATTGTAAACTACATTTTCTTTCCCAAAAGGACGAAGGGGAGAAGGATTTTTTTGATTTCTATACAGGAAGTTTTTCAGCAGAAAGGCTTGGGCTTTTTGATAAGATTATAATAGGAAATTATAGATTAGCACTTGGTCAGGGAATTCTCTTTGCACCAAAATTAGGATTATCCAAAGGTGGAAACGCAACACATCAGCCTATAAAACACTTCTCAAATATCAAATCATACACAAGCACAAATGAGGTTTATTCTTTATTTGGCGGAGCTTTCAAATTAAGGATTGGTAAATTCGGTATTATCCCTTTTTATTCTGACTATAAATTGGACGCTAATATTCAAGATGGTTGTATTAAAAGCATAGACATAACAGGTTTCCATCGTACCGAAAATGAGAAAGAAAAGAAAGATAAAGTAAGAGAAAAAATTTACGGAACTCATCTATATTATGGAACTACAAATCAGATAGGATTTACTGCACTTCATACAAAATACAATCTACCATTTTCTGATTCACACTTTAAGCAAGAACAAAATATATTTGGATTAGATTATAATCTTAAATATTACAATTTTAATTTCTTTGGTGAAGGGGCTACTGCTAATAAGAAAGGTTCATATCTTTTAGGAATCTTTTGGGAAAAGGATAATTTTGAGAATCTTATAATATACAGAAATTACGATAAATACTTTCCTGCCTTTCATGGCAATCCATTTCATACAGGCGGAAATTTTGATAATGAGAGAGGAATTTATTACGGAATTTCGTTTCGCCCACTAGCTAGAACAAAAATTGATATGTATCTTGATATTTACGAATTTCCAAAACAGAAATCTCGGGAGAATATGCCAACCTATGGCTTTGATAAATTCCTACAATTTGAGAAAAGCTGGAAGACTTCTAAAATATGTTTTACTTTCCACCAAAAGCAGTCTGAAAGATGGAGAACTCTATTAGAAGAAAGTAAAATCTATCAAATTGAAAGGAATACTTTTCGCTTAGATTGGAAACAAGTTATTAATTCAAAAATACAGATAAAACTCCGCGGAGAATATACCTTTCATCAGTATAAAAACGCTGACAAATATGATGCTGGAATATTGCTTTACCAGGATTTCAAATTTATGTTTTCACCAAAACTTACAAATCACATCCGCATCTGTCAATATCATACTGATGATATAATCCTTTATATGTATGAGAATGATTTAGATGGAATTATGCTAAACTCCCAGTTCAAGGGCGATGGAATTTTTGGATATATTTTACTGAAGTATGATTTTGGAAGGCATTTTTCTGTACAAATGAAATATGCAGAAAAAATCTGGAAAGTCCCAACGGGATCTGCCTCTGGCATGAAAAAAGAGTTAGAAAAATCACAACAGATCAAAATGCAGATTGAGACAAGATTATGAAACTCGAAACTTGAAACTTGAAACTAGGAAAACAATTACAGGTTTTCCGCT
Source organism: uncultured Candidatus Cloacimonadota bacterium (assembly GCA_964398885.1). Taxonomy (GTDB): domain Bacteria; phylum Cloacimonadota; class Cloacimonadia; order JGIOTU-2; family JGIOTU-2; genus JAGMCF01. The sequence goes on from CAYNOU010000033.1 coordinate 21,501, forward strand.
TGGGGGGATCCACCTTTGGTGGACAAGTATCAAGTTAAGCATTCCCAATCCCCAATTATCCCCGATTAAATCGGGGAGGGGAGGGCTTGGGAATGAGAGTTTATATTTTTTTTCTTTGTGTCTTTGTGCCTTTGTGGCGAAAGGATTTTCATATGAAACATTCATGTCCCGAAAAGAATCGGGACACACCCGTCTGCCCGTCTTGGCTCGCCAAGCCGAGACAGAGGCGCCGAGCCTGAAAGGAGAATGAAAATTATTAATAACTCAAAAAAATTTAATTTTATGAATAGGATTTTGTTCGTGTTAGTTTGTGTAGTTCGTGGCTAAAAAAAGAGATTTTCAGATGAAAAATAAAGTAATGCTAATCATAATGGATGGCTTTGGTTTAACTGATGAGGTAAAAGGCAATGCAATTAAAGCTGCAAAAACCCCAAATCTGGACAGACTATTTGCAACACGACCATGGACAAGACTTAAATGCTCCGGAAATGCAGTTGGACTGCCAGAAGGTCAAATGGGAAACTCTGAGGTGGGACACCTCAACATAGGTGCAGGTAGAATTGTTTATCAAGATATTACCAGAATAAACCTTAGCATAAAAGATGGCTCTTTCTTTAAAAATTCAGAATTGGTAAAAGCAATAAAACATTGTATAAAGAACAATTCAAGTTTACATATTTTCGGCTTGCTTTCTGATGGTTGTGTTCATAGTTCTGTGGAGCATCTCTTGGCAATTCTGAAATTAGCAAAAGATAATAACCTTAAAAAAGTATATCTTCATGCTTTTATGGATGGCAGAGATACACTCCCGCACAGTGGAATAGATTTCATAAAGCAATTTCAGAAAAAAGCAGAAGAGATTTGCGTTGGTAAAATTGCCACAATTTCTGGACGATATTATGCAATGGATAGAGACAACCGTTGGGAAAGAATTGAGAAAGCATATAAAGCAATTGTTTATGGTAAAGGAAATGAAGAAACCAATACTGTTGCAGTTATGAAAATTAGTTATGAAAATGATATTACTGACGAATTTGTCATTCCAACTGTTATTAAAGAAAACGGAAGCCCGGTTGCAACTGTATCTGATAATGATGCAATTATCTTTTTCAATTTCCGTGCGGATAGAGCTCGTCAACTGACGAATAGTTTTGTTTGTCCTGACTTTGATAAGTTTAAAACAAAGAAAATTAATAACCTTCTTTATACAACTATGACTGAATATGATATAAAATTCAATAAATATGTAAATGTTGCATTTAAGCCAATTAGACTAACAAATATTTTAGGAGAAGTTTTACAAAATAATGGACTCAAGCAACTACGGATTGCTGAGACCGAAAAGTATGCACATGTAACATTCTTTTTTAACGGTGGTGTTGAAAAGCCATTCAAAAATGAGGATAGAATACTTATTCATTCTCCCAAAGTTGCAACTTATGACCTGCAACCAGAGATGAATGCATTTTTGGTAACAGATAGAGTAATTAAAGAAATTAATTCACAAAATTATGATGTGATAATTCTTAATTTTGCAAATTGTGATATGGTTGGGCATACAGGAGTTTTTGAAGCTGCTGTAAAGGCAGTGGAAGCTGTTGACCGTTCCGTTGGTAGAATTGTAGAAGTGCTTGAGAAAAATAATTACAATTATCTAATTACTGCAGACCATGGAAATGCAGAAAAGATGCTGGATGAAAACGAAAATGTATTTACTGCCCATACTACGAATGATGTGCCGATTATATTTGGTTGTAATAATAAAACAGATATAAAATTACGAGATGATGGCAAACTTGCTGATATTGCTCCGACAATTTTAAAAATATTAGATATTGAGAAGCCAGAAGAAATGACTGGTAAATCGTTAATTAAGAATTGAGAATTATATAGTTGGGATTGGAAAGGTTAACGGTTGAGTTCACCTGCATTTTGGAGCGTAGCGGAAAAATGTCAGGTGCAAAAATTTGTTATGTAATACTTTCAATTTTTATTCTCAACGGTTGAGGATATGAAAAGTGGCGAATTGCGTGGTGCTTTCCTGTCAACCAACACCAATTCACATGCGGGCGACAAAACTCACAATTATGTATTGCACCCGCCATTTTTTATAGCCTTTGTTATGCGTTCGTTTTTTATCTATTTGTTTTTTAGTAAATTATATAAGTCAAAAGTTTCTTTAATTGCCAATTTTTCTTTCATGGGTATTGTGATATCATCATAATAATCCTTCCCGTAAAACCGAACTGTTATTTCTTTAGTGTAATTGTCTGCAATCCATTTTAATATCGCTAAATCTGTCGGCAAACTGTAATAATTTGTTTCAACAACTTTACCACCGTCCAGTACTTCAGTTTTTCCTTTTACTGGTGTCGTTTGCTTAGTTATGTCCCCTATTTTAATTTTTACATATGTATGAAAAATCCAGTCACTACCGTAAAAGTTGCTTATAAAATAGATTTTAGGAATACCATTAGATATAACAACTTTCGTAAGAATTGCTTTATTCTCATAGTCAAGGGCATAGCCAAGGTTATATTTTATTAGGTCTTTGTCAGCAAGATTTTTGTGGATATACGTTTTCTTGTTATCCATTTTATCTATGTCAATATAGAATTTTTCGTCAATGTTGGATTTTGTCAAAGGCTTAAAAGGATTTTCGGACTTGAAAATATTTTCAAAAACTCTTTCTTTTTCGTGGTCATATGTATATCCATTTTCAGGGCCATATGTTTCTGTGAAATGAACATTTACCATTGACGTATCTTTGCCAACTGTATAGAAAACATTATATGGTCCGAACAGTTGGGAATACTTTCCAGTATCTTCGGCAAACTCAATTGCAACAATCTTGCATTCTTGAAAGTCCGAATTGAAATAGGTTTTATTCAAATATTTAGTTCTTGCGCTGTCAAGAAGTGAAAAGAAACCAATATTATTAGGTATGTCTGAAAAACTGTTATGTTTAAAATATATAAGTTCACCGTTGTCGTCCATTTTAAGTGTGAAAAGGTCTTTATTTTTTTCAACAAATGTTGCAGTTCTCTCTTTAAACTCAGAATAGCTTAACCAAGGATAAGTATTTGAACTTTTTCCAAAAGCCATATATCCGTGTGTATTTTCTTCATCACGAAGGAATTTCACCTTTTGTCCTATGAAGTTTTCTCTGTTAATTTTTTGCACTTGAGTTTGTCCAAACGAAAATGTCGTTGCAACTAAAAGTATCAAGATTGTTAGTTTAATTTTCATTGTGTCTTTTTTTTAAATGACGCATAATGATAAGTATAAGAATAGTAGCCGATTGCGGGCTTCATTCCTGTCAAGTTACAAGAAAGTTGAAGCGGTCTACAACACTTGAATATACTACTGTCTCGGCTATTATTTTTATACATTGTTATGCCCTGCCCATTTTTTATTTAATTGTACCACTCTATCAATAAATAGCGGGTCAATAACTGAATTTTTATCTTGTTTTTTCATCCTGTCTTTTGCATGTTCAGCATAAAAGTCTGGCTTTATTTCATTCAAATTATTCTCATTTGCTTCAAGGTATTCTATGAATTTTTTAAACTGCGCTTCATTGTTAAACAAAACAAATGGGAATGCAGAACTTCTTGAATGCAAATGCGTCAATCCGTTTGTCATAAAATGCAAGAATATTCCGTCTAATTCCTCAAGATTGTAATAATAAAACCAATTTTCAGAATTCTTCAACTTGACATATGCAGTTTTAGGAACAGATAATTCTATTCTCATCTCGTCACAATACATATACCCAAGCTCAAAAAGAGTTGTTGAATGATATTTAAAAGTAGCAGTTCCTAAGTATGATTTTTCATTTGTGAAAAAGAAACTAAAAACTTCCCAAAACTCATGAACCTCGGAAAATTCTATCCTAAATTCAGGAAAATCCAGATGGTAGGCGTAAGGTTTATTTCCGATGTCTTTAAACCAATCTTTCGGTTGAAGTAATAATAATTTCATTCGTTCTAATGGAGATAAGTCAAGCCCAAATCTTTGTCTCCACATTTTTTCAATTACTCCAACATCTGCAGATTTATCAATTGGAGTATTTGTATCATTTGTCCTCGTATAGATAGAATTAGCTTTTACATTTTTATCTTTATCTCGGTAGTCCTCTGTTAAATAATATGGCTTTAAAGGATTATCAAATATTATTAAAACATCAATCTCTCTACCTCGTATCTCTAAAGTATGTAGCTCAATTTCTGGACGGCAATCACCAGAAAATGGTTTTGTCCTCAAGAAATCTATAAACTGAACTTGTGTCTTTCGACCGTTCTGCTCCTTAATTAAACCAACTACTTCGGTTCCTTCTTTGGGGTTTGATACTCCGTAAATTAAAAATCTATTCCCACGATGAAGGCTATTCGACAGACAAAGAATATCATGCAGAAGAGAAGCTTTGTTGTCGTGGGGTTCTTGTTTGAAATCCCAGTAATCACCTTCTCTTTTAGATTCTATTAAGCTTAATATTTCAGGTTCAAGATTCATTTAAGCACTGTGTTTTGGGTTGGGCATAACGGTTGAAATATGGGGCGTTTGGCATTTTAAAATGCTTCATTTTCAAGTTACGACTACTTTAATTTATTGCTAATATATTCATTTTTAGTACTATCTGCCAAATGCCCTATATTTTTTGTTGTAGCACGTTTATTTTATTCTCACTTCATCAACTTCGACCCTAACTCTATCATAGTCTGGATTATTTTTATGCATAATCTCAAATTCTTTGGACATTCCTGGTGATAAATCTTCTAAATCGTTGTCAATATCTGTATCAAGAACATTCCCATAATCATCAAGATAGTAGGCTTTAACTTTAAAATAACTTATTGTCCTATCTCCATCATTTCTAATTCTTCCACGGATGTATGAATAATTTCTCTCTTTTTCCCAGTTCCAATCTACAATTGACACTTTGTCTTTATATAATATTTCCTGTGATTCATTTATTGCTGGCATTATTAGTAGGAAAAACCCTAACAATAATGCAATAAATGAGAGTCCCCATCTTTTTTCTTTTCTAATTAACGAGATAATCGCACTGCCTACAACGATAAGAACGAAGAAATTCAAAAATAACTTTGGAGTGAAAAGTGCAATTACAAATGTTACTATTGAGATTATTTGAAAAACACCAGATTTATTCTCCTTTTTTCTTTTGACTTCAGTCTTTGGCTTAAAACTATAACCGCAGTGTGGACAATTTTCAACTGTGTCAGAAATTTCTTTTTTACATTCAGGACAATTTATTAGTGCCATATTTCAATATTTTAAATGAGTATTTTGGTTTCTTTAAATGTGCTACAATGGTTGTATATATTCATTGTTCTTACACTCCCAAATTGGTGGGATATAAACAATTGTTTATACTTTTCATATATATTATTCATTTTTTCTTTTTACATATAACA
>CAYNOU010000034.1:0-25568 GCA_964398885.1 uncultured Candidatus Cloacimonadota bacterium
ACAAAAATGTGGGTACCTCATGGAAGCTCCTACCCACACATTTTGAAGGAGAACCCTATTTAATTTACATTCCAGAATACTTTTTTCACTTACTTCATATCTTTTTGTCTCATCAATATTTATCCTGCGACCTGTCCTCCGTAGTCTTGACAAAGGATGAAGTTTCTTAATATCCGTCCCGACACATTCCCGAAAAATCGGGACAAGCAGGGATTAGCGTAGTAGAAGCATCTTCTTAACTATTGATTTATCACCGGAGATTACTTTATAGAAATAAATACCATTTGCCAATCTTTTTCCGTTCCCATCTTTTCCATTCCATATTACTTTCTCAACTCCTAACCTCTTACTTCTAACTTCTAACTTCTTAACCAGTTGTCCTTTGATGTTATAGATTCTTATTTCAGACTTTTCAATTTCTGGTGCTGGAATAAAAGAAATCGTAGTAGAATTACAGATTGGATTCGGATAGTTTTGATATAAGGTAAAGGTTTCGATTTCTGGAGATGGTTCAGGATGAAGAATAGCCTTATCCAATAAATTTGTGGTCATATTCTGAGAAACATACCGAAATTCCTCAAAGCATCTTGGCTTAAAGGTGCATTCTTCAACAGCAGCTTTACCACCTTGTTCATCCAATTTGAGATAGCAGTATCCTTCATCAATATAAGCAAAGATAGAATCTGGCTCTGATGGTGGATCAGCAAGGATAACTTCAAGTCTGTTAATAACAGTCTCATAATCAGCTTCTGCCATATAACTTGAGGTTGTGGTATTATACTTTACTCTTTCAAGATTTGGATATGAAATTTCATCAATCGTTTCAATGTAATCTCTCAAGCCTGAATAATCGTGTCCAATGAACTTCTCCAGATACATCAGCCACTGCAGAGCACTTACCGCAGTTTTTGTTTCAGGATAATCATCTACAATACTTGTCATTGTTGTTTTTGCAGATTCGTAGAGCGAATCAGCTATTTCTACTATTCCTTCTTCATATAGAATTTTTTCTGGTGGTTTTTCACCATCAAAGATGTATGCATCATAGAATGGTAAGAATCTATCTTCAAAGTCTGGATCACTATCATTTGGGAAATCATTACCACGGACATCGATTGGATTACCGTCATATCCTCCACACGCAAGAAGGAATTGATCAAGATAAATATAGCCATCAGGGTCATATTCATCATATATTGTGTTTAGACTATAAGTTAGATTGGGAAAAGCATCACGAGTAGCAAGTATTTCTACGCCATAATTATTTTCAATTGTATTACCTCCCATATTTGCTCCACCACTATTCCCCGAAGCAAAAAACCCAATGGACCTTGCGGAGTTAGGATTATCAGGATTACCATTGTATCTTATTTCATTATCTGTGAACATAACAGGCACATTATATAAATCTACACCTCTCCCATTATTATACTGAATAGTATTATGAATAATAAGAAATGATCCATATAATGATGGATAATATATTGAGATTCCATTACCTTCGTTATTTATTATGTTATTATCGAAGATATGTCCATCTGATTCATAGAAAACAATAGGGCATGCTCCATTATCTTCAAAAATATTGCCATATAAATATATTTCTGATTCATTACGAGCAATAATTTGATTACAATCTGAAAATGTCGAATTGTGAAGATCAAACTCTGAATTATTTAATTTTATATAACTTATTTTTGATATATCACAACCATGTATATGACTTATCCATCCATTATTTATTTCAATTCCATCCCAGTAATAACCATCTCCTATAGAAGTGATCGTTATTCTGTCTGTAGGATCACCATTAGCTATAATCCTTCCACCATTATTCGTTATTATCCTGTCTCCCGGAATTGTTACTATATTCCCATTATGGTTAGGCACATCTGCATCCATTTCTAACCATGAATTATAACTCTTGCCAGTATTTGTATCTACCCAGATTGTATGTTCAGTGCCATATAATACAGAACCTGGCTTAAGTTCAAATACAGAACCAGTAGTAACTTCTACAAGACTACATCCTGATAGTGTCATAATATCATAAATATCTATTTTAGAATTATTCCTTAAGAACATTTTAGCCCCGTTCATGATTAAATGACCACTTTCTAAAACTAATTCATACCCATCTATCAGATAGACCTCAGCATTTTCTGCTATTGTAAGTGTTGCTCCGTTGGTAACATTTACATCACCTGTTATAAGAATATACCCACTCCATGTTTCATCATTAGTAATTTCGCCGGAAATTTCTTGATATTCTGGCGGTATTGTTGTGCCGGTAAGTAAAAATTGTAATTCAGGAAAGAATGGGTCAGAACTATAGATAATAAGTGTATCAATATAATCTAGGAACATTTTATCAGGTATGAAATCAACTAAAATATTCGTTGAATCATCTGGAGATATCACTGTAGATTCACATATAACCTCAAATCCTTCAGGTATAATAAAGGAATCAGGATATAATGTGACATCATTTGTTCCATTGTTTTTAACTACAATTGTATCCTGTGATGTTTCTCTATTTGTAAGCACCCCAAAACCTAATTCTACTATCTCGACATAGATTCCAGGATCAAAATACTCGTATGCTCCAATATCTATTATTTCAGCAGCAATTCTGGGATTTCCAGCAGGATCTGTTGCTGGTAAACAATATAATAAATTAACACCATCGGGATTTAGACCTGCATTAATACATTCTGACCAATTCTCTAAACGAAAATCACCATTAGTAGAATCTACAAACATCGGATCAACATTAATATTATTTACATCTTCTCCTAAAAGAGTTCCATATACTTCAATTCCACCATCAATACCACCTTCTATATCACAATGGTAGAAATCAATATAAGAATATCCAGGATGATAAATAAAAAATTGAGTTCCATAATCTGCAGTATTTCCCCAAAAAATATTGTTAATGAATTTATCATCTGAATACCAAGTATAAACAGCTCCACCCCACCATGTAGCATTATTATTAGAAATTGTATTATTAAGGGCAATTAATTTATAGCCGGTCCATTCATCTATTGCTACTATAGATAATCCACCTCCAAAACCATCTACAAAATTATTGCATATTACATTACCTATTAATCTTATTTCTCTTTCATTAGAATATTGAAAATATAATCCACCACCTTCTCCATCACCATATTGACAATCATAACCAGCTGTATTATTAGTAATAATATTGTTAATTATCTCTGGACTAGAACAGAGAGAACCTATTGCACCACCAACCCATAATGAAGTATTATTTCGAAATATAGAGTTTTTTATTGTAATATCTGAATGATTAAGGTAAATAGCACCACCACCACCCCAAGAAGTATTATTTTCAAATAGACAATTATCAATAATGATATCAGAACAATAAGTTGCACTTATAGCAGACCCTCCATCATCTTCTCGTCCTTCTCTTGGTTGGGGTGTAAAATAATAAGCATATTCAAATTTGCAATATTCAAATATAGAACTACCTAATTCAGGATCCATATTGGGGAATCTATCAAAAAAAATACCTCCCCAACCTTCACCAGCATCTTTTTCTGTAAACAGTATTTCACCTGTATAATGGTCAGTACCTTCAGCAGTTATGGAACCCTTAATAATCAATTTTATGTTGTGATCAAAATATACTTTAACACCAGGAGAAATTACTATGCGGACCCCACTAGGGATAATTAGATCCGTACTTAATGTTATGTTGTTTTCCCAATTGATGGTCACAATTTCTCCTTGTGGATTATCTCTGGACACAGTTTTTATGAGTCCATAATCCCAATGCATTTTAGCTGGATTAGAAGGATTATTTTTAGGATGAAATGGCCATTCAGAAATATCTGAAATAAAATCTGGTTCATCCGAATAATAATATGACAAATTAGGTTCATCCCATGCAGATGGATATTCAAGATTGTTTACTCCGTCAGACCATACTTCTTCATAAGGAACACCCCAATAATTAACCTTTTTTACTAATGTGTTCTTTTCAAAATAGGTTAATGTTGAAAATCTCCTGGGCATATGGTACCAATAACTATAGAACCAGTTTAAACATTTTGCATAATTATTTACAATGGTCTGATTAGTATTACCTCTTTGTATCCATATACCGTATTTTCCTCCTTTATTCCTGAAAAAAGTATTATAAGGTCCATTTCTGCCCCAAAACCTATCTACTTTTATTTGGGCAACAATATTACCTTCAAATAAGTTATATTCAGGTTTAAGCTCTGAAGAATTTGGATTGCTACTGTTTCCATGAAGACATATATCAGCAATAAAGTCTTCACCCAAAATAGGGTGGTCTGTTTGTCTGGGCTCTCTTGAATAATTATAACCAAATACATTATTAAAAGAATGAGCTGCTAATATCATTGAATGTCTGAATTTGCTGAAAATGTTATTCTCAACAAGGCAATAATTAGAATTACTTACTACAACTCCATATCCAAAGCCACCGCCACAAACATTCTGCGGATTATGAAGATAGCATCCTGTTACTTCAATATGGTTACAGCCCTGAATACTGATTGAACTACTAAATGCTCTACTACTTTCAACTCCCATTACCCAACAATTATTTGAGTTGCTAAATAGTATCGTTGTACCGCCAACTTCATAAGAAGAGTCAGCCCTTGTTATCTTTAAATCTTCAATGCCAACATTATTTCTACCAGAAATTCGGATACAATGCGATTCTACATTATCACCGATATCGAATTTTAATTCTGTTATATCGGCGAGATCTCCTTTTAAGATTATATTATTCTTGGTAATGTCTAATGCAGAATTATTTAATAAGGGGTCTTCGCTTTTTATTAAATATATACCAGGTGGAAAATATATCTCAGATAGTATATAATTATTAGCATAGTCAATTGCATCCATTATTGCATCAGTATCATCAGTCAAACCATCACCTACTGCTCCATAGTCTGTTACATCAATAGTCTCTTCTGCATAAGGAATTTCACCTTTATATCCGGCAAGTGTCCAGGATAATGTAATTCCATCATCTTCATAAGGTAAGCGACCATCAGGACCACCAGGAATAATATTGCCTAGCTGAGCATATAGATTCGTGGTAAATAATACTGCTATGATTAAAATAATGTAAGCTGAATTTTTTTTCATGATTATCTCCTTTTCTTCTTTATTAGAATACTATTCCTTTATTTTGATTTTTATCAATCTGTCTTTCTTTTATGTAAACGATTTTTTTATTATTATTTGAGAAACTAGGAAGCCAACCTTCATCTAGTTTAATTAAATTTGTTCCATCATTATTTATAACTTTTATATACTTAAAGTCCGAGAATACGATCTTTTCTCCGTTTGGTGAAACCATTGGATATCCCCCTACAGTTAATTTTCTAATATTTGTCCCACTCCCACTAATTATATAAATATAATTACCTCCATCAAAGACTATTTTTGTACCATCTGATGAAATTGAAGGGAAAGCATTCCCGATAGAACTTTCAATAATAAGATTGTTGTTTGTACCATCAACTTTTACGGAATATAATCCCTCTTGTGGATAATCAAAATATTTATAAATTATTGTATCACTACTTGCATTAAATATTGGATATCTGTAAATGAAATATCTAGTTGTAGTTTTGGATATAACTTCAATTTTATTTTCTCCATTTGATTCCATAATATAGATTGAATTTATACTATCTTGTCTGGTTGTATAAGCGATTTTGCTACCATCAAATGAAAAATGAGGGTATCTTTCTTCAATATCCGGAGTGTTTGTAATATTTTGTAAATTACTACCATCAATATCCATAATATAAATATCACCGTTTGAAAATGCAATTTTTATATCTTCAGAGTATATGGATGGTAATTCAGTATTTACGCTAAAAGTTATTAGCTGAGTTAGATCTGAACCATCAATTTTAACAGACCAAATACCTTTATTACCTTTATTCATTATTATTCTTGTTCCATCAGGAGTAAATTGGACATTTTCAGCGTACTCATCGATTATGTGCGTTATATTACTACCATCGGGATTCATCATGAATATTGCATCAATATAAGTAGGTTCGGGCAGTTCTTCACAGGCAGGTAATATTATTAATAAGATAAGGGCTAATAAAATATTTCTCATAACATCCTCCTATATAAAATTTTTTATTACTTAATATAGTTGGTAACATAATCGTTGTAGCAAGTTCGGGGATTTCTCCATCACAACCAGCAAGTGTCCATGATAAAGTGGTTCCATCATCTTCAAAAGGTAAGCGACCATCAGGACCACCAGGAATAATATTGCCTATCTGAGCATATAGATTCGTGGTAAATAATACTGCTAATATTAGAATAATGTAAGATAAATTTTTTTTCATGATTATATTCTCCTCTTTTATTTGTTAAAATACTATTCCTTTATTTTGATTTTTATCAATCTCTCTTTCTTTTATATAGACGATTTTCTCATTATTATTAGAGAAACGAGGATGCCAACCTTCATCAAGCGTAGTTAACTCTGAGCCATCACTATTTATAACTTTAATATCCTTAAAGTCTAAAAATACGATCTTTTCTCCGTTTGGTGAAATCATTGGATAACCACCCTCAGTTAATTTTCTAATATTTGTTCCATCTTCATTCATTATAAAAATATGACTATCTGCATAAAATACAATTTTTTTCCCATCTGCTGAGATTGAGGGAAAGCTAAATCCAATCCAACCTTCATGAAGTTGTGTATTATCGGATCCATTAATATTTACAGAATATAGACCTCTTGGCTGACCAATGTATTTATAAAATATTGTATCACCACCTGAATTAAATATTGGATAACTATAAAGATAATATTTTGTTGAATTGGAAATAACCTCGCTTTTATTTGCGCCATTTGCATCCATAATATAGATTGAATTTATACTATCTTGTCTTGTTGTGTATACAATTTGGCTTCCATCAAAAGAAAAATTAGGGTACCCTTCCATCACATTAATTGTATTTGTAAGATTTTGTATGTTGGTTCCATCAATATCCATAATATAGATATCGCCGGTTGAAAATGCAATTTTTGAACTATCGGGTAAAAGAGAAGGTAATTCACTATCTACACTTATAGCTGTTAAGTTCGTTAATTCAGTACCATCAGTTTTAACAGACCAAATACCTTTATTACCTTTATTCATTATTATTCTTGTTCCATCAGGAGTAAATTGAACATTTTCAGCGTACTCATCGATTATGTGCGTTATATCACTACCATCGGGATTCATCATGAATATCGCATCAATATAAGTAGGTTCTGGTAGTTCTTCACAGGCAGGAAATATTATTAATAAGATTAGGGCCAATAAAATATTTCTTAGGGTTTTATCCCATTTTGATATATTTGTCATTTATTCCTTCTTTTCACTATATACCTTAATTTCTAAATCAATATTTTTAACAAAACCACCTTTAATTATTTCAAAATTTTCAGATGATACCATTGCAGGCATAGCTATTTCGAAAGGAAATAGTTTTGGTACATCTTCACTGAAATATAACTTCATTGCTTCATTCATTTCAACGAGTTCATCAGCTTTCATATTTTTTGTTATTTCTTCACTAAAATTGGGTTCTAAATAAGTGCATGAAATAGAACCAATAGGAGTATTAATATTTTCTCTATTTTTAACATTACTCCATCCAATAGGAATTCCCATTTCACCCATACCTTTTGCCATATTCTTCATCTCTTCAATTTTTTCTAAGACCTTGTTTTTATTCAATAATGGTGGTTCTTGTCTTTCACCATCTTCATCATAACCAAAAAGATCAAGCAGAGTCATAGTTTTTAAATCAACAAGCATGTGCACTTCATTGCCTTCAAATTTTTCAACAATCCAAACACCACCTCTTTCTTCTTTTGTAACTTCAAGCTCAATTTCAGTGATATTCTCATCATCTCCTATAAGTTTATACTCAACTCTATCACCCACTTTTAGGTCCTTTCCAAAGCGATATTGTGTAGTCCACTGCAGCATAGCTGCCAACTGTTCCTGAGCTTCTTTTTCTATTGCTGCATCATCTTCATCTTCCCAATCCTGTGCAAGCAAGATATTGTTACTGGTTGCGAAAAATAGAATCACAAAGCTTACCATTAAGCAGTAAAGCCATTTATTGCTAGTAGGTTTTTTTTCTGTTTTCAGCATTTTTCCTCCATTTTTTATTAAACTTTATTTATTATTTATAATCATCTCAAATATAAATATCTATCAAGTTTTTAAGAAATTAATCAATTACCTAATTTAATAATGAACAAAATAAATATCCTTGAAAGGAATCAAAGAGTATTTAATTTTGCCACCGTCAGGGAGTGGTCCCTAACGGCTCCTTTTGCCGCATACTCGTCTGGGCGTAGCCATCCGAAGCACGGCAGGGTCGTCACGGACCATTCCGTGACGAACCCCCCATATTTTAAATTGGAATTTACTCATTTTTTTCTAAAACCGATGGCACATCACCTTTTATTTTAGAAAACTGTCTATTTACAAAACGCGATATATCGTTATAAAAAGCAAAAATCATAATAGTAAGGACAATCGCCAGACCTATTCTCTGCAACATTGCTTCAACTGATGCTTTCAGGGGTTTTCTTCCTATCCCTTCACATATTGCAAATATAATCATCCCGCCATCTAAAATTGGAATTGGCAAAAGATTCATAATCATAAGTATAATGCTAATCAAAGCCATAAATGAGAGGAATGCACTTAAACCTTCTTTTGCTTGCTGTCCTGAAAGAGCCGCAATCATTATCGGACCACCAAGATTCTTGCTTATATGTGAAGGAGATCTAAATAATCTAATTAATCCACTATAATATCTATATACTAAAGATATACCAGTTAGAAAACCATATTTAGTTGAATTTACAAAGTTATACTTTTCAATATAGACCAGGTCTAACTTCTGCACCACACCTATAACCCCTTGATTATCTTCCGATTCAGTATCAATTTGAGGTATGATGTGAAGGTTTACTATTTCGTCATTTCTTTTGATTGTAAATTTCAAAGGTTTTTCAGGACTTTCGCGAATTATCTTTTGCATATCATACCAGTCAGAAATCGGTTTCTCATTTATTGCAGTAACAATATCATTTTTTTCCATTCCAGATTGATAAGCAGGAAATCCGTATAATACTTCGCCAATTTGTGCAGATACAAAAGGTTTGATATCAGTTAACCAGTATTTATAATCAAAATTTTTTACATTTAAGCTTAAAGTCTCATTATCTCTTTGGATAACTACGTTGTGGATTTCTTTATCGTTATTCCAGGTTTTAATAATGGGAAGCCAACTATTAATTTCATTATCATCAATTTTTAGTATCTGGTCACCTGTTTTAAATTTTCTTATTTCTTCGTTGTCAGTATAAGAAATTCGTCCTATAATTGGTGCTAAATCATAGTTTTTAATACCAATCATAAAGGTTAAAATTAAAATTAAAATTGCAAATAAGAAATTTGAAAAAGGTCCTCCAATTGCTATTAAAATTTTTTGCCACCATTTTTTGTTTCTGAAACTTTCTGGAGAGGACTCTTGCTTCTCATCTAAATTTTCGCCTAACATCTTCACATATCCCCCTAAAGGGATTAATGAAATGCGATATTCTGTTTCTTTAAATGTTATTCCAATAAGTTTAGGACCAAATCCAAATGAGAATTTCTCAACCTTTACTTTACATAGTCGGGCTATTACAAAATGTCCAAGTTCGTGAACAAATATAAGAACACCTAAAAGAAAGATGGTTGCTAAAATTGTAACCAATGTTGCCTCTTAATTTGTCTTATTATTCGGTATAGAAAATTGCTTTTATTGGATCTATTTTAGATGCTTTTAATGATGGATATAGGCCAGAAACAAATCCTACAATAATTGCAAATATCAATCCAACGATTATTCCCGTTATTGGGAAGGAAAATGCAACTTCAATTTTGGAAGTTATAAATTTGATTAAGATTAAAGCCAATCCAGAGCCAAATATTCCTCCCATAAAAGCTAATGTTATAGATTCAAGGAGGAAATGTGCGAATATATCTTTATTTTTTGCACCGATACTTTTTCTAATGCCTATCTCCTTCATCCTTTCTCTAATGGAGATAAGTAAAATGCTGAACAATCCTATTCCACCTGTGAACAGCGATATTCCAGAGATACATAATAAAATAATATTCCAGTTTTTCATCTGCGTATTGATTTGTTCTCTTACTTCCAGCATTACTGAACTAATATCCTGAATCTCTATATCATCTGCCATATTATGTGTAGCGAGAAGCAGTTGTTTGGCTTGATTAAAAACACTTCCTACTTTTTCCGAATCAATTGCTTTAATCCATATATTATCAATTTGCATATTTGGTCTAAGATATATTGCAGCGCATTTTGATGGGATGAAGCAGCTTTCATGGTCACGCCTTCTTTCCCAGATATTGCCTCTTACGACTTTGCCTGGTTTATCCAAACCTTCATCTTTAAGAACACCAACAATTTTTAACCTAATATTGCCGATTGAGATGAATTTTCCAAGAGCATCAGTTTCAGGATAGAATTTCTTTTTTAGCGATGAGCCGATTATACATACATTTTGTCCCTCACTCTGTTCAATGATACTAAATAATCTTCCGTTTCCAACGAGATAATTTTTGTCTTTGAAAAAAGCATTATTTACACCATTCAATCTAACTTTGCTTGATTTGCCATTAATTATACAAACTTTTTCATCATTTATGCCTGGGTAGAGATATTCAACATTATTTAATTTACTTTTTAATACCTCATAATCATTGTAAGTTAGATTTTTAAATCTGGGTTTAGCGGTGTATGTTTTTAATTTACTTTTTTCAGAGTTTGGAAATGTGGAGTATAAGATTATAACATTATCATACCCAAGTGAACTTATTGTTTCTTCAATAAGCTGTTTCATTGCATTAACAGAAGAGAACATAGTAGTTACTGCAGCGACCCCAATTACAATTCCGGCAAGTGTAAGAATTGAACGCAATTTATGCGATAGGATACTTTTTAAACCAGAAACAAAGGGTTCTGTGAATTTCATTTAATCAGTTCTTTCTTACAATTTAAGCAAATAATTGTTTTAGTTCCATTTTTGTTTATTGATTTTTCAAACATAGTTTCCGCTCTGCAATCAGGACACTTTAATTTAATGGGTTTATAATTAGTAATAAATTTGCACTTTGGATAATTTGAACATCCATAAAAGGTTTTTCTACTTTTTTTACTCTTTCTTTCTAATAATTCTCCATCACATAAAGGACATTTTAGACCAGTTGAAAAAGGTTTGGTAAATTTACATTTTGGGTAGTTGCTACAAGCATAAAACTTTCCGAATTTTCCGATTTTTAATACAAGTTTTCCTCCACATTTAGGGCATATTTCATCGGTTTTTTTATCTTCAATAATTTCAACTTTGCCATTTTCATTTAGTTTAAAGTTTTTTGTATTTTTGCATTTTGGGAAATTAGAACAGGCGAGAAATTTGCCGTTTCTTCCCCATTTGATTATCATTGGTGCGCTACATTTATCACATTTTATACCACTTAATTTTTCTAAATTTTTTCTTTCTGCCTTAATATCAATTTTTTTTAAAACTTTAATGAATTCTTTGTAGTAATTTTCTAATGTCAGTTGCCAGTTTGTAATTCCGTTCTCAATTTCATCCAGTTGGTTTTCCATTTCAGCTGTGAATGAAACATTAAAGAATTCAGAAAATTTATCTATAAGAAATTTCTCTACCTCCATTCCTAATTCGGTTGGATAAAATTTTTTCCTTATCAGGTTTACATATTGTCGTGCCAGCAATGTTGAGATTATTGGTGAGTAAGTGCTGGGTCTACCGATTCCCTCTGACTCCAATTTCCTTACCAAAGAAGCTTCTGTATATCTTGCTGGTGGTTTGGTAAAATTTTGATTCTTATTAAGCCTTATTAATTGAACTTCATCCATTACATTAAGTAAAGGTATTTTATTGCCGATATATTTGATAGTTACATACGGATAGCATTTCATAAATCCATCAAATTCAATGGTGCTGCCATTTGATTCAAATAATCCATCATCAGCTTTTATTAAAACTTTAACCATATTAACCTTTGCACATGCCATTTGAGTAGCAACAAATTTTTGCCAGACAAGTCTGTATAATTTATATTGGTCTTGTGATAGGTAATCTTTGATTGATTCAGGTGTTCTAAAGGATGAGGTTGGGCGGATAGCTTCATGTGCGTCTTGAGCTTTATTCTTGTTTTTATAAATTCTTTTGAATGGATTTGAATATTTCTCTGAAAACCTTTCTGTAATTAGTTTTCTTAACTCAGCATTAGCTTTATCAGAAATTCTGACAGAATCAGTTCTCATATATGAAATAAGTCCAACATTCTTTCCTTGAATATTTACACCCTCATAAAGTTGTTGAGCAATCCTCATTGTTTTTTTTGTTGAAAATC
The DNA here is from genome assembly GCA_964398885.1 of uncultured Candidatus Cloacimonadota bacterium. Taxonomy (GTDB): domain Bacteria; phylum Cloacimonadota; class Cloacimonadia; order JGIOTU-2; family JGIOTU-2; genus JAGMCF01. The sequence goes on from CAYNOU010000034.1 coordinate 12,525, forward strand.
CCAATATTGTTGAGGCCTCTTGTTGCAAAGTGCTTGTGATGTATGGAGGAAATGGTGATATAGTCTTACTTTCTTGCTTTATATCTTTTACAATGAATTTTTCTTTTTCTAACCTTTTAAATATTGCATCAGCTTCAGCTTCATTATTCAATTTACCCCCAATTAAATTGGGGGTTTTGTTTTTATATTTTTTTAATATTGCTTTAAATTTAGTCTTCTTTTTCAAATCTGCATCAATAGTCCAATACTCCTGCGGAACAAATTTTTGAATTTCTTCTTCCCGCTCACAAAGAAGTCTTAAGGCAACTGTCTGAACTCTGCCAGCAGAAAGGTTTTTGGCAATCACTTTCCATAAGACAGGACTTACTTTATATCCAACGATACGGTCTAAAATCCTTCTGGTTTTTTGTGCATTTACCTTATTTTCATCAACATTCTCTGGTGATTTTAGAGATTCTTTTATAGCATCACTTGTTATTTCATTAAAAACGATTCTATAAATTGGACATTCAGAGATATACTTTTTTAGAATTTCTTTTAAATGCCAGGCAATTGCTTCCCCTTCTCTGTCATTATCAGAGGCTAAGAAGACCGTTTCGGATTCTTTTGCTTTTTTAATGATTTGATTAACAATTTTTCTTTTATCTGGATTAAGAACATAGTAAGGTTTAAAATTATTTTCAATATCAATACCAAATTCTTTTTTAGGCAAATCCCGTATATGCCCCATTGAAGCAAGGATTTCAAAATCTTTGCCTAAGTATTGTTTAATGGTCTTAGATTTAGTGGGAGATTCAACTATCATTAGATTTTTTGGCATTTATTTTCCTTATTTCCTTATTTCCCCTATTTCCCATATTTCCTTCATCATTTTTTCCTTCCGCAACAATATTTGTATTTCTTCCCACTTCCACAGGGACAGGGGTCATTCCTGCCTACTTTTTGGACATTAACAACAGGTTGAGGTTTGGATATATTTGAACTTTGGCTTTGTTTAATTCTTTCAGTATTTGAAATTTCCTGTTGTGGAACTCCAAAAACTCTTCTTTCTAAATGTGACAACTTAATATCCTTTGCAGTTTGTTTAACTTGATAATAAGTTGCTGGATAAAGTGTAAACACACTCTTTATTACTTTCTCTTTGATAGTGTCAATAAGGTTAAGGAAAAGTTCGTAACTTTCTTTTTTATATTCAATTAGAGGATCTTTCTGAGCATAAGCACGAAGTCCTATTCCTTCTTTTAATCTGTCCATTTCATAAAGATGGTCTTTCCATTCTGAGTCAACAACCTTTAGTAAGGAGTATCTTTCAAGAACCCTTTGCTCATCTTCAAAGCCTTCTTCTTTATTGTCATAAGCATCTTTTAATTGAGAAAAAATCTGATCTATTAAATCATCTTTATTACGAGTATCGTTTATATTTATCTTAACTGCGAGTTCACTTTTAAACCAATTACACAGGTCTTCAACGGGCCATTCTTCTTCATATTGAGCTTCACCTAAGTAATCGTATACTTTATTTTCCACAACATCGCCAATCATTTCCATTATCTCTTCTTTTAGATTTAATCCCTTTAAGACTTTTCGTCTATATAAATAAATGACCTCTCTCTGCTGATTCATTACATCATCATATTTTATTAATTGTTTTCTAATTTCAAAGTTATGCCCTTCAACCCTTTTTTGTGCATTTCCAACAGCTTTTGTCATCCAGGGATGTTTTATTGCTTCATCTTCATTTAGTCCTAATCTGGACATAATATTTGCGATTCTGTCTGAACCGAATATTCGCATCAAATCATCTTCTAAGGAAAGATAGAATCTTGAGGAGCCAGGGTCACCCTGTCTGGCACTTCTTCCTCTTAATTGTTTATCAATTCTTCTACTTTCATGCCTTTCTGTTCCGATAATATGTAATCCGCAAGGCACTTCTTTAAAACAATTTTCAGGACCATCTGGTGCATTTCTGCCTGCATTTTCGCAATTTTCCAAGCATTTTATAATACAATTTGAACATCGCACAACTCCAGTCCCAAGTTTAATATCTGTACCTCTTCCTGCCATATTTGTTGCAATGGTAATTGCTCCAGGTTCACCGGCATGAGCAACTATCTCAGCCTCTTTCTGATGATACTTTGCATTTAAAACTTCGTGTGGGATGCCCTTTCTTTTTAGTAATCTACTGATAACTTCAGATACTTCTACAGAGATAGTGCCAACTAAAACAGGAATTCTCTTAGAATACCAATGTTCTATTTCATCAATAATTGCATTATATTTTTCCTTTTTGGTTCTAAAAATAAGGTCGTCATAGTCAATTCTACGGACAGGTTCATTTGTTGGTATCTCCATTACAGGAAGTTTATATATCTCTTCAAATTCAGCTGATTCAGTGACAGCAGTACCAGTCATTCCCGCAAGTTTTGTATACATACGAAAATAATTTTGCAAAGTGATAGTAGCCAGGGTTTGAGTGGCTTCTTGAATTTGAACCATTTCTTTTGCTTCAAGTGCTTGATGAAGACCTTCACTAAATCTGCGTCCGGGCATTAATCTACCGGTGAATTGGTCAACAATAATTACTCTATTATCCTTTATAATATAATCAACATCTTTTTCAAAGAGTGAATAGGCAATTAGCATTTGTTTAATATTATGTAACTTCTCATTTTTTTCTAAAAATTCTTCTTGAATGTGCTGTTTTTTTTCTTGTTTTTCTGAGAAGGATAATTTCTCATCTTTATCAACTTTTTCAATCTCCTCATCAAGGTCAGGCATAATGAAGAGAGTTCTATCATATTTGGAGAGTTCTTCTTGTCCCTTTTCGTTTAATTCAGCGCTTCGCTGGCTTTCCTCAATAGAATAATAAAGTTTATCATCAATCAAATATATTTGCTTTTCACGAAGATATTGTCCCTCCACTTCGTTCATTATTTTCTTATATCTACCATCTTTGATTATTTTTAAAAATCTTTTTGATTTTGGAGCAGCTCTTTTTGCAGTTAGAAGTTTTTCCCCAAATTCAAATGAATTGGTTTCATCTGTGCCTTTATTTATCATAATATCAATATCAGAAAGAATTTCATTTACTAATGCTAATTGTTTTCTAACTAATTTCCGTATTTGTGGATTTAACTCGCGATAAAAATTTTTTGAATGTTCAACGGCTCCGGAGATAATAAGTGGGGTTCTGGCTTCATCAATGAGAACGCTATCTGCCTCATCCACTATGCAATAGAAATGTCCTCTTTGCACAATTCCATCTGGAGAAACTGCCATATTATCACGCAGGTAATCAAATCCGAATTCATTGTTTGTTCCATAGGTTATATCGCATTGATACTGACTAACCTTTTCTTCAAACTCCATATCTGAATAAATACATCCAATAGTAAGTCCTAAGAATTTGTATATTTCTCCCATCCATTCTGCATCTCTTTGAGCAAGATAATCATTAACAGTTACAAGATGAGCACCTTTACCAACAAGTACATTAAGATAAAGAGGCATTGTTGCAACAAGTGTTTTTCCTTCACCTGTTTTCATTTCAGCGACCATTCCGTTATGCAGGGCGATAGCACCAATTAGTTGAACATCATACGGAATCATATTCCATTCTATTTCCTGACCACGAACTTTCCACTTTTTCCCAACCAAACGATGACAGGTCTCTTTTACTACAGCATACGCTTCTGGCAAAATATTATTTAATATTTCTTTCGTAGTCTCATTTAAAGATTTTTCTGCATTATCAATTTCTATTCCGATTTTATCTTTTTCATTATCATCAAAAATGGCATCATATTCAGATTTTAATCGTTCCAATAGCTTTTCTTTATCAGAAATATAAGATTGTATTTGCTTTTTGAATTTAGTGGTCTTTGAAGACAATTCTTCATTAGTAATAGATTCTAATTTTTTGTATTCAGTATTTATAGCATCCACAATTGGCTGCATTTTTTTCATTTCTCTGTCAAAATGAGTGCCGAAAATTTTTGTAAGAATTTTTTGAATCATTTAAATTGGTAAACTAGTATCCCCGATTCCTGAACTCGTCAGGAACGGGCTTAATCGGGGAGGTTAACCTGTTTAACTATAACCAAATTAATTTATTTCTTAATTTCCTATACCCTTTATTAAGTTTTCAAATTCAGATTTGTATTTTAGAAGGTTTCTATCTTCAGGATTTTCTTCAAGAATTTTATTAACAAAATTTAAGCCTTGCTGATATTTCTTATTGTTTTTACATATTGAGATGTAATGAGATACAAAATATTTTTCATGTGGATTATTAGATATAAAATTCTCAAGCAGTGAAAGTGCATCCTCAATTTTCCCTGCTTTGTCTAAATATGTTGATGCAAGATAAACAATTTGACCATCGTTCGGATTTTTTACAATAAGGGGTGATATGGTTTTATAAGCGTTTTCATAATCTCTAATTTCGTAATAAAGATTTGCTAAACTTGGTATATATCTATCTTTATTCTGAATGAAATCTAAGGCTTTTTTCATATATTTTATTGCATTATCATAATCCTTTTTGCGATAGAAAACAGTGGACATTCTCATAAAATCAGCACCGTAATTATTAACAAGCCGTCTCATATTACTATCTTTATATAGCTTGTCATTAAAGATGGCAGAATAGTTAAAAACATTTTCTATGTTGTGATTAAGTCGTGCAGGGTCAATCTGATATTCTCCTTTAGTATCAACAAGTCTATCTGCCATTCCCTCACTTTGCAAATAATCATCAAATCCAACATGGCTGGCAACTGTTACAGCAAAATATATTGGTCTTTTCCCAAAATTATCATGAATAATTTGCAAGACCATTTGGTCTTTAATATAAAGTTCAGTATCTTTTTTTAGTTTGATTTTAATATTTCCAACCTTAAACGCAGCATCATCAGATAATCTTATTGGCCGTATCGCATCAATTTGTTTATCAGTTAGATTTATTTCAATACCTTCATAATCTCTGAGTTGTTTAATATACCAGGGAGTATTAAGCAGACTGAGATTTGCAATGCTTATATCTTTTCTAATTCCTTTAAGAACTTTTTTTGCTATATTAGCTTGATTGAGTAATCTTCTGGTGCGTGTAGGCATTTCCTTTCCACCAGCAGTGGATCCTTTGGATTTGTCTGAAATTGAGATTCCTGTAATTTCTTTAAAAGTAAGGGCGTCATCTTCTAAATAGTATTCCTTTGCATTAGGGTCATATACAGCTTGTGCATACCATAATGGAAATGTATCATTATCACCATTAGTAAATATTATTGCATTTTTATCAAGACCATTCAGGAAATTAGTGCCGTATTCAAGAGAGAGCAATTCCTGACTTCTATCATTTTTATGATAATGCGATGCAAGGTTTATACATGGCAATAGAAAACCAACAATCAATAATATCACACCAACCGATTTTATTTTATTAAAAAAGTATTTTACAATTCCCATCATACCGATACCCATCCAAAATGACCACAACACATAAGCAGTAATAAAAAAATAAGATCTATCCCTTACTTCATCAATTGAAAGATTCATTACAAATATCATTGCAATACTTGCCATAAAGAATAGAGAAAAGAGATATAGAAATGAGCGTTTACTTTTCTTAAATTGATAGTATATACCAGTCGCTCCTAAGAAAATTACAATAAATTGGAAAATATAATGAATGAGTTGTTTTGAGATATTTAGGAATTTGCTAATAACTTCTGCATCAAAGAATTGCCAGCTGAAATATCGAGTAAAATGCACAGTAAATTGGAACCATAGTTGTTTTAAATATGGAATAGGAATAAGAGGGTAGTTTATTCTATTAATATCCACTCTTCTTACAAACATACTGGATGGTCCATACTGTTTACGAAAGATATAATCCATAAATCGCTGCCAGTTAGAGGGATTACCTTCATTTATAAATGGGTGTGCAGATGCTCTTATCGGAAGTATTAAATGGGTACTAATACCAATTATAATTATAAGAAGAGCAAGAATCCATACCCGTGTTTCTACATAACTCCGTAAATAGTATACCAATAATCCAATAATGAAAACCACAAAAACATATTTTCCTATTTCTAAGTTTTGACCATCATGTTTAATTTGATTAAAAATTAAATATAAAACAAATGCAATTACAGAATATGTGATAAGTTTTGTAAAAAAAGGTTTGTTGAACTTCAACAATGGTAATACTGCAATCAATAAAATTGCTGGTGCAATCTGTAATGTTGTTTGATGAACTCCAAATCCCAGAAAAAATAGAAATATAATTAGAAGCAAAATATTTTGATGGTCAAAATCCTTTGACTTTTCCGTCCAAATAAGTATTAACCAGATTATCAATGTAATGAAGAATGAGAGTCCTCCATATACCTCAGCTTCAATTGCATTTACCCAGAATTCTTTAGAAAAGGCAATAAAAAGTGCACCAATAACACCTGCAAAATAACAATATATTGATTTCTTCTCCCATATTGAAACCAATTTTACAATTGAAAGATATGCAAAAAGTACAGCAAAAGAGCTGAAAATAATTGAAAGTAAACTAACACTTTGAGCATCTGATAAACCTAAAGGTAACAATGTAATAAACTTTCCAAGAATAATGTAGAACGGATTTCCTGGTGGATGTGGCACTCCGAAAATACTACTACAAGTAATATATTCACCACAATCCCAGAAAGAGAGCGAAATAGGTTTTGTTATGAAATAAATAATAATAGTTACTGCAAAGATAAACAGACCTATAATCGCGTTTGTTCTTTTGTTAATTAGCGTTTTATTTTTAAAATCCATAAATCTGATCTAAAAAGGGCTGAAACCCTTGGGATATAGGAAATAAATTATTCTCCCAGCCTTGAATGGTCGGGCTAATAATTCTTTAATTAACATATCAATAGTCTAATATCCATAGTACCGAATCAAGCCCTTTAGGTATTAGAATTTTTGCCTTTTATTGCATCTAATGGGCATGCTTTAATACACAAACCACATTCTATACAATCATCAGTTATTATGTATTGTGTTTCATCTTCAATAATAGCATTTTCAGGACAAACATCAACACAAGAGCCACACTTGATACAATCTTGAGTAATAATAAAACTCATACTCCGTATTAAATCTCCATTATCTCATTCTCTTTATTTTGAATAATACTGTCTATTTTTTTTACAAATTCATCTGTGATATTCTGAATTTCATCCAATCCATCTTTGCAGGCATCTTCAGAAATCTTACTATCTTTTTCTAATTTTTTTACTTCCTCATTGAAATGTCTTCTTGAATTCCGTATAGCAATTTTAGTTTCTTCTCCATGATTTTTTACAAGCTTAACTAAATCCTTTCTTCTTTCTTCAGTGAGAGACGGGAAAATTAATCTAATAACATTTCCATCAGATTGGGGAGTGATACCGATATCTGAAGCTAAAATAGCTTTTTCAATTAATGGAAGCAGTGTCTTTTCCCAAGGACGAACAATAATCATTCTTGCTTCAGGAATAGATAAAGTTCCAATGTGATTTAATGGAGTTGGTTGTCCATAATAATCAACTTTTATGCTCTCTAAAAGACTAATATTGGCTTTTCCTGTTCGGATTTTTAACAAGTCGCGATTCAAAGATTCTATGCTTTTCTGCATTTTTTCTTTAACAGCTTTGTAAATAGGATCTAACTCAAACATTTTTACTCCTCAATATTCACTTTAGAATGTTACATTTCAATAAAATTTAAATTTGCAAGGAATATTATTTACTCAGGTTTCGCTGAAGTGAAAATTATCTGGCTACGGCTTGGCCAGTCTTGGCGGGGCCAAGCCCCGACAGGCTACGGCAATCAGTCACGGCAAGCGTGCCTTGACGGAGACGAGCTGAATAAATCATAATTAACTTTCTATAATATTTCATACGGAGATTGAGTTATTTATTGAATCTACTAAGTGACTATACTTCCAAAATTCTCATCATAAATAGCCTTTTTAATATTACCTGATTTTTTAATATTAAATACTTTTATAGGAAGTTGAAACTCTCTTGCTAAAGTAATTGAAGTTAAATCCATTACCTTAAGATTTAGTTTTATATATTCATCAAATGATATAGTTTTGAAAAGTTTCGCATCTTTAAACTTTCTTGGGTCTTTATTATAAATACCGTTAACTTTTGTTCCTTTGATAACAATTTCTGAGTCAGTTTCCAAAGCTCGTAGGACAGCAGCTGTATCTGTTGTAAAGAAAGGATTACCAGTACCGCCGCCAAAGATTGTAATAACTTTGTTTTCTAATGCTGATTTTGCTTTGGCAGAATTAAATATAGTTCCAATATTACCAATATTCCGAGAGGTAAATATTACTGATTCTGTATTGAGTTCATTAAACTTTTCATAAAGTGCAATTGAGTTTTGGATAGTTGCGAGCATCCCAATACTATCTGCCTGAACTCTATTCATTTTGTTGGCAACTGTGGAAGCACCTCTAAAGAAATTTCCACCACCGGTAACTATACATATTTGAATTCCATCATTATGAATTTCAATTAATTCTTTAACTAATTTTGTAAGTGCAATATCATCTATCCCAAATGATTTTTGACCTTGTAAGACCTCACCACTAAGTTTGAGTAGTATTCTTTTATAAATTTTCACTGTTACTTATCAGTCTCGGCGCCTCTGTCTCCCGATTTATCGGGAGCCAAGACGGGCAGACGGGCCTATTTGAAATCTTGCGAATTTGCCGATAAAAATATTTTCTCCAAATTCTACGATAGATTCAGTAAGAAACTGTTGAATAGTTTTATTCTCATCCATAACAAGAGGTTGATTCAGAAGGCAATTTTCCTTATAAAATTTTTTTAATCTTCCTTCAATAACTTTATCTACAATTTTTTCAGGTTTTCCCGAGTTTAATGCTTGAGCTTTATAAATCTCTTTTTCTTCGTCAATTATTTTCTGGTCAATACCTTCCTTAGCAATTGCCATTGGATTTGTTGCAGCGATATGCATAGCAATTTTTTTTGCTAATTCTTTGAATTTATCAGTTCTGGCAACGAAATCAGTCTCGCAATTCAATTCTAATAGGACTCCAATTTTTGAACCCGGATGAACATAGGAATATATAATACCTTCTTTCGCTTCTCGGGAAGATTTTCCTGCCGCTTTTGCAATACCTTTTTTCCGTAAAATTTTTACAGCCTCTTTAATATTACCATTAGCTTCGGTTAAAGCCTTTTTGCAATCCATAAATCCAACATTAGTTTTATCTCGCAATTCTTTTACCTTTTTTGCGCTAATTTCCATTTAAACTCCATTCTTTCAAATTTTTAGATATATTGATAATTTCCGTGTATTTTGAATCTTGTTTTACTTGTGATGAATCAAACCGATATGTATTTTTTGTCCTCTTTTTGAGGATAACGTTTTCCCACAGTACGGACAGACGAATTCTTTTTTCTCTTTTTTAGTTTTTAGCTCTTTTTTCTCAGGAAGTAACTTTTTTGTAGCCTTAATTTCAGGTTTTTCAGCAACGGTTTTAACTTCTTCTGCTTTTTCCGAAATTTTCTTCACTTCCGGGATTGCTTTTTCAGGTTCTTTCTCCGAAGGCATTTCTTTACTTTCTATTTCTTTTTCCTTAGGAGTTTCCTCTACTGGTTCTTCTATGGTTTCTACCTTAACCTCAGAGATATCGCCACCCTCAGCAGCTATTTTCTTTCCTTCAAGTATAGCATTAGCCATTATATCAGTAATAAGGTTTATAGATTTCATTGCATCATCATTTGCGGGTATAACATAATCAATTCCTTCAGGGTCACTGTTAGTATCAACAATTGCAACAATTGGAATTTTTAATTTTTGAGCCTCTTTGACAGCATTTTTTTCGTTAATAGTGTCAGCAATTACAAGAGCATCAGGCAATTTAACCATATCACGAATTCCGCCCAATGCATTCAGTATCTTATCATATCTTCGTTGCATTTTAAGAATTTCCAATTTAGTAAATTTATTGATTTCTCCCGAGTCTTTCAATTGCTCAAAATGTTCCAATTTTTCTATACTTTTTCGGATAGTTCTTAAATTTGTTAATGTGCCACCAAACCATCTATGGCTAATATAAAATTCCTCACACTTTTCTGCTGCGTTTTCTATTCCTTCAGAAGCCTGCTTTTTGCTGCCAACAAATAGTACTTTTTTGCCTAGTGCAGCTAATTCTCTTAAGAAATAATAGGCTTGATTAATACCTTCTGATGTTTGTTTAAGATCAATAATATGAATCCCATTTCTTTTTATGAAGATATATTTTTTCATCTTGGGATTCCATCTACGAGTTTGATGACCAAAGTGAACTCCGGCTTCTAACAAACTCTTCATTTCCACTACATTCATTTAGCCTCCAACGGTTTTATTTATTAACTTTATCATAGCTACTTATATCCGCATTTCTATTTTGTTCAATACAACTAAATATTTGTAGAAACCAGACACCGTTTGTAGCGTAAAAGTTAAGTTTTTATCTATTTTTTAATTTAGGTTATCTCTTGGAATATTGATAAGCTTTTCTCGCTTTTGCTAACCCATATTTTCTTCGTTCTTTGACTCTAGCATCTCGTGTAAGAAGACCTGATTTTTTTAGTATTGAACGCAGTTCAGGGTCATACTCAATAAGAGCTCTGCTAATACCAAGACGGATTGCACCTGCTTGGCCCGACAATCCACCGCCTATAACATTAGCCTTTATGTCAAATTTATTAGATTTATCAATGAGTTTGAAAGGTTCTTCCACGATCATTTCAAGGGTTTCTCTATGCAGAAACTCTTTTAAAGATTTTCCATTGATTGTTCGCTTTCCTGTTCCTTTTGATAATCTTACTCTAGCAATTGCACATTTTCTTCTTCCTACAGCATCAAAATATTGCATTAATTATTCTCCTATTTGATTATACATATAAGTTTATATATTTGAAATCAACTCAGGACTCTGAGCCTGATGTAAATGCTCTTTCCCAACATAAATCTTTAATCTTTTCAACATTTGTTTTCTTAATTTGTTTTTAGGTAACATACCATTAACTGCGTGATAAATTACTCTTTTTGGGTCCTTCTCCATCATTTTTTTATATGAAGTAATATTTTGGCCACTCGGATAACCAGAATATCTTTTATAAACTTTATTATCTGCTTTATGTCCTGTGAGTTTCACCTTTTCTGCATTAATTACTACAACATAATCACCCATATCAAAAAAAGATGTGAAAATTGGTTTATGCTTACCTCTTAGTAAATCTGCAATCTTTGTACTTAGACGTCCTAAAACTTTATCTTTTGCATCAATGATATACCATTTATGCTCAATCTCTTTTACTTTTGGCAAAAAAGTTTTCATCATTACTCCATTATATATCTGCTAACTTTCGGCAAATGTTGACAAAAAGAATTTTTCTTATTTCTTTTTAAAAAGATGCTGAATAATTGCAAATTAGTTTAGTGACTAAAATCCTTGTCAAGTTTCTCTGGCGAAGAAATTATATAAAGTATCTTTGCAAAATAGTTTGACAAGATTGTTAAGAATTTAATAATTTATTACAAAATTTTTCAATAAAATTATAGGAAAAGGAATAATTATGAGAAATGAATATCCACTATTTTTAGGCAATAACCCGATATCTGATTCAGAAAAGTTTAAAGTTAAATGTCCATTTGATAACAGCATTATCGGATTAGTTAATAAAGCCAATCAAAAACATATTGAAACTGCAATTGATAAGGCGGAAAAAGTCTTTAAAATCACGAGAATAATGCCAGCATATAAAAGGGCACAAACACTTAATAATATTGCAAAAGATATTCAAGAAAGAAGTGATGAATTATCAAAGACTTTAGCTTTAGAATGCGGGAAAAATATCAACTTTGCAAGAGGTGAGGTGCAAAGGGCTTTTCAAACATTCACCATTGCGAGTGAAGAATGTAAAAGAATTGAAGGAGAATTTTTTAGCCTTGATTCTACCAAAAAAGGAGAGGGAAAATCAGCATTAGTAAAAAGGTTTCCAATTGGACCTATTTTAGGTATAACGCCGTTTAATTTCCCATTAAATCTGGTTGCACATAAAGTAGCTCCAGCACTGGCAGTGGGAAGTCCAATTATTATAAAACCCTCATCTTTAGCCCCTATCTCAGCACTGCTTTTGGCTGAAATTGCTACCAAATATGTTCCTGACGGGACGCTATCTGTTTTGCCTTGTTCAGGTTTAGAGATAGAACAAGCTGTAAAAGATCCGAGAATTAAGATGATTAGCTTTACCGGGAGTCCACCCGTTGGTTGGAGACTGAAAGAAATCTGTGGAAAGAAAAAAATCTGTCTTGAATTAGGGGGCAATGCCGGACTTATTCTGGATAAAGACTGTGATATTACAGATGCTATAAATAAAGCCATTGTTGGGGCTTTCGTCTATGCAGGGCAGGTATGTATTCATACTCAAAGAATATATGTTCATGAAAGAATATATGTTAGTTTTGTAAGCAAATTTGTAGAAAAAGCAAAAAAACTCAAAATTGGAAATCCCTTAGATGAAAATATCTTTTTGAATTCAATGATTACTGAAGAAGGAGCTATTCGTGCAGAAAATTGGGTGAATGAAGCTGTTGAAGATGGAGCTAAAATACTCTGTGGTGGAAACCGAAAAGGTAATAAGTTCCAAGCTACAGTTTTAACTGATACCACACCTGATATGAAAGTAGAATCAAAAGAAGTTTTTGCACCTGTTGTTACAGTCAATAGTTTCAATGATTTCAAGGATGCTGTTGCAATGGTAAACAACACGATTTATGGCTTACAAGCTGGTGTGTTTTCTAATAATATGAAAAATATATTTTATGCTTTTGAAAATTTAGAAGTTGGGGGTGTTATTATAAATAATGTTCCAACTTATCGTGTAGACCAGATGCCGTACGGAGGTATAAAAAATTCAGGTTTTGGTAGAGAAGGTGTGAGATATGCTATGGAGGAGATGACTGAGATGAAGTTGATGGTCATTGGCT
>CAYNOU010000035.1:0-25223 GCA_964398885.1 uncultured Candidatus Cloacimonadota bacterium
ATTTGGATTTAGAAATTATTGGCTTTATTACTGATTAATATTTCCTGTTTGGTTCCGGCTTGTCCAGGTTAGGTGTTTTAGGTTTACTAATCTTAACGATTTAGAAATTAGTTACATTATAATTGACAAAAAAATGGAAAATAAAAATTTAAATATTAATAATGAATTTTCAAAGATTTTTTATAAAGAGATTTTTTAGTTTAAAAGGAAAACGAGATTTTTTTTCTTTTAATGCGATTATATCAATAGTAGGTATTACTATTGGGGTAATATCTCTTACTGTCTCTTTAGCTCTTTTTAGTGGTTATCAGAAGTTGCTTAAAGAAATAATACTTGGTGTTAATGCACATATCTATATTTTAAAATATTCTAATCAAACTATTAATGATAATGAATTTTCTAAGATAAAATCAATTTTAGATACGACAGATGCAGTATTTTCTTATGCACCTTTTATCTATACAGAAGGAATGGCGATTAATCATAAAAAGTCCAGTCCGTCTAGGCTCGGCCTAGCCGAGACTGAAAATAAAATGACTGGTGTTATCTTGCGAGGAATTGATTATGAATCAGAAAGTCAAACTACAAGATTTAATGAATTTATCAGTAAAGGAAGTTTTATTCAACAGGGAAAATATGGGGTTATTGGAGAAAAAGTAGCCAAAAGACTAAATCTTGAAATAGGTGATACAATTAGCATTATTACTCCTATGAATGCAGATATAACATTTGCAGGTATAATTCCTAAAAGAGAGTATATAAAGATTTCTGGCATTTTCTCTTCTGGAATGTTTGATTTTGATAATTCACTCCTTTTCCTTAATATAAAAGAATCACAGCAATTCTTAAATATGAATGAACAATATTCTGGCATTGCTGTAAAATTGATTTCTGATGAGATTCAAAACACATCTATGCATTCTGAATTGTTGTTAAAAAAACTTGGTTATCCATTCAATGTAACTAATTGGATAGAAATTAATAGTAATCTTTTTAGTTTGTTAAAATTAGAAAAATGGGTGATTTTTATAATTATCGGGCTCATTATTTTAGTAGCCGGATTTGGAATGACAAGTGTACTTGCGATGCATATTTTTGATAAAAAAAAGGAAATTGGTATATTAAAAGCAATGGGTGCACAAAACAAGGATATAAAACGAATATTTTTACATAGGAATATTATAATTGGATTTTCGGGAATTATCCTGGGTTTATTATTAGGAATAGTATTATCTCAAATATTGACTTATACAGATTTAGTAAAAATTGAAAGTGATGTGTATTTGATTGATAAGTTAATCGTTAAGAATAATCCAATAGACTTTGTTTATATAGTAATTGTTTCAGGTTTAATTATTCTCGGTTCAGCATACTTTCCATTAAAAAAGATTGCAAAAATGGATGCAGTGTCAATAATTAGAGGTACGAAGAAATAAGAGTGGCTGGCGGAAGAGATAAATTCAATTTAGAATTATGGATTAGGATTTAAAAATATATTTTCATTTTTTGTACAAATTAAAATTCGTTGTTAATTGATGTTTTCTGTGATTAACAAAAATTAATCTCTATGTTCTCCGAAATGATATCTTGGGGTTGATATAAACTACTCCGTCTTAGCTTGACAAGTCGAGACAGATAACTGATGCTAATTATCACAAACTGAGTGTAGATATTGATAAAAAAGTTTGTGTTAGTTTCCCGATTATATCGGGATTCGTGGCAAAATACTCATAGGAGTAAAAGATGATAATAAAAGCTGAAAAAATTTGTAAAATTTATTTTGAAGGCATAAAAGAAAAGGAACTAATAGTACTTGATAATTTAGATTTTGAAATGGAGAAAGGAAAGATTGTCTCAATTACCGGAATATCCGGTAGTGGGAAGAGCACACTTTTGCATATTCTCGGTACACTTGATAAACCAAACAAAGGAAAAATTTATTTTAATGGAAACGATATTGGGAAATTGTCAGATAGAGAATTGGCACGATTTCGTAATAGAAATATTGGATTTGTATTTCAATTTCATCATCTTTTGCCAGAATTAACATCTATTGAAAATGTTGCAATGCCTATGTTAATTTCCGGGAAATCATATGTTGAAAGTTTAAGCGCTGCTGATTCGCTACTTTCAAAATTAGATTTATCCGATAGAAAAAATCATTATCCAAATCAATTGAGTGGAGGAGAGCAGCAAAGAATTGCTGTGGCAAGAGCATTAATTAATAATCCAGAACTGATTTTAGCAGATGAACCAACTGGAAATCTGGATAAATATCACAGTGAGGAGTTGATAGAGTTACTTTGGGAATTAAACAAAATATTTTCAATATCACTTCTGCTCGTTACTCATAATGAAGGTTTAGCAGAAAGGGCAGAAATTTTGTACAAACTCTCAGATGGGAAGTTAAAACTTAGAACCCGCTCATAAAGAGCATAGAAAATGCTCATATTAAGATATTTTAATGTTTAATATAATTTCAAAATTTCCTGTTTTAACTTTTAAATTTGGAATTAGCAGATAAATTATATATGCGAAAAAGAAAATGGCTAATAATTGTTGTAGCAATTCTTTTGCTAATTAATCTTCTATTCTTTCTGTTTTCTCGCTTTGTTGATATTAAAGCATATATAGCAAATGCTCTTACAGAAAAACTTGGCTCTAAACTAAACGCTGATATTGACTTCAAACGATTCAATTTTACAACTAAATTTATACAAATTACAGACATTGAGGTTCATAATATACGAAATGAATATAACTTCACTTCCAAGCAATTGTATTTTGAATATAACTTCTGGGATCTAATTTTAAACCATTTTAATATAACAAAAGCTATAAGAAGAATAAGATGTTTTTCACCAATATTTTCATATAATATTCAACCTGAAAAAATGAAGGAGAATATTGGTAATTACGAGATTGAAAATTTTTTAAAACAACTTAGTTATATTTCAATAATAAATGGAACAACTAATATAAAATGTGAAAAGAAACTTAAGTTTCATGAAATGCTGAATTTTGTTAAGTTGAAATTAGAAAAAGACGGGGACCAATGGAAAATTAATTTTTCAGCGGAGCATCCAGATGATAAAGGAAAAGTAGACATATCTGGAGTCTATGAAAAGGAAAGTTCTGATTTTGATGTGTCAATGAGTGACTTCACACTCCCACAAATTGAAATCAATAAGATGAAACTTCAGAATGGTAAGATAAATATGATGCTGCCGATAAGAAATGGGAAAATAGATTCTGGAATGCTTTCAGTAGATTCCCTTAATTTGGAAATTGAGGACCAAACAATTTTTGCAAGTGATATAAATTGCAAGTTGTATGAAAATGAATTAGTTTTTAATAAAGAGGCTAAAATAAGTTGGTATAATTATGATAGTTTTATCACTGGCAAAATAATTAACTATCTTACAAAGGATCCAGAATTTGATTTAAAGATTCGCTCCGATGATATTGATATGGGAAAATTTAGTCCAGGAATAAATGGTATTTTATCATTTAAAGGCAAGATAAAGGACAAATTCAGTAATTATAGAATTGAATTAAAGTATCAATGCCCATCAATTAAAGCTTATTCGCAAAATATTAAGAATTTATCAGGAAATGTTTCTTATCAAGGTGACATAGTTGACTTCCATTCTGGCAGATTCATAGTAAAAGATAACCCAGTAAATTTTTTAGGCAATATTACTTTAAATAAAAATAATTTAAAAGATTCTGGAATCAAGTTTAGATTATCAGCCGCTCAATTTCAATACCCATTTAAAAACCTGGAATTCAATGGCAATGTAGCTGCCCAATTATCGGGCAATATAAAAAATCCCGGGATAGTAGCAGATATTTCTGAACTTGAATTATCTAAACAGATTATTGATTTAAATCATTTAAGTGGAAAAATAAAATTGATTGATAATAAACTAATGTTTGCATTTCATAATTCTGATTACTCAATTATATTATCAGGTCAAGGAAATAATCTACTTTCCCGACCTGTCGGGATTGAATTTTCAATAAACATTAAAAGTGATAATCTCTCGTTAAATGAATTATGTAGAGATAGATTTAGATGGTTGCAAGAGTTTGAACCTAATTTAGATTCAGATATAAATATTTCAATGAGCTCTGAAAATGTGAACTGGAATGGACTTTTAAATTTTCCAGAACAAAAAAATAATCATATCAATGGTAAGATTATTTTATCAGGAAATTATCCATTAGAAAGTGAAAATAATAAAGGAATTATAAAATTACATTCTGATAGTTTAAGAATTCAGGATAAAAATTATTCATTAAATTGTATAGCAACAACTCATGCAGATTCTATTCTCTTGAAAGAAATTTCCATTGATGATGCTATTTTTCTTACAGGAAAACTTACTCTACCGATAAATAATAAAAGGACCTTTTATTATAAAGGTTCTATGCAGTTGACTGCTCTTTCAATTAACAAAGTTAACAATATTTTCTCTTTGTCTGATGATAGACAAGAAATTTTGGGTAATATTAATGGAAGAATAGAATTTGCGAGCAATGCAGATACTCTTATAACTGGCAATATACAAGTTGATAGCCTTTTATTTAATGATAAAATTAGTCCATTAGGTGCATATTTGTCATTTGACTTAAACAGCACAAAATTGTTAAACTTTAATAATATTAAGATACATAATGATAAAAAGGATATATTTGAAGGGAATGCAAGCATTTCTTTATCTAACAGAAATTTATTTAATCTATATGGCAAAGGAAATAACATCAATATAAAAAATGACTTATTGGATGCACCTGTTTATGGTGTTGGAGATTACGAAATACTTGCCACAGGAACTTTACACAAGCCAAGACTTCTTTGCAATTTTGATTTAAAAGATGGTAAAATATTTACAACAAAGTATGATACTTTATCTGCCCAATTTTTTCAGGATAATGAAATTTTTTATCTAAATAACTTTAAAATTGTTAAAGCAGAGAGATATAAAGCAACAGCCAAAGGAAACTATAGTTACAACTTTTTTGAAAAGCAATTTTATGATAACCCTGACGGACTTAATATATCAATTGAAGGAGATTATCTTTCAATAATTGCTGATTATTTAGATGATATCAAACAAGCATCAGGTATCACAAAGTTAAATCTGACATTAGCGACTAAAGAGAAAAAGGTCGTATTGAAATCAGGAGAATTGAACATTAAAGATAGTGAGATGCAGATAAAAGGTCAACCAGAAAGATTAAAAGAAATAAATCTACATGCAGATTTGGCTGAGAATCAGATTAAAAAATTAGAAGGGTCAATAAAAATTGGTGATGGAAAATTATTAATATCAAATAGTTTTGAGGATGAATCTAAAAACATTAACATTGGCGGGCTTAAACTTGGAACTATTCTCTTAACAACTGACAAGAAAGGAGTTTCTGTTCATATACCTGATTATATGCCAGAAAGAGCATTGGTTGACATTCAATTAAAAGGTTTTAAAGATGAATTTTTTAGAATTTATAATGAAGACGATGCTTTCAAATTTTCTGGTAAGATTCTTCTTGCAAATGGCAGGATTATAAATCCCCCGCGTAAAGCTGGAACTAATTTATTTAGTTCTGATGTGCCAATAAATTGTAATTTTGATTTAGTTTTTCAAAAAAATATGTGGTTTACTTATAATGCCTTAAATCTTTATATTGATCATGATAATTTTATAAGCTTTCGCACAAATTCTGAGACTGGGAAAACTGATATTTTCTTTGATGCTAACTCCCATAGAGGTGAAATTAGATTGTTTGGCGAAACATTCAAGGTTGATGATGTGGAAATAAAGAAAGGTCAATTTGATAAAAGAATTCAAATTAACGCTGACTTCCAAAAGAAAACCCCTGATGGTTCTACGATATACTTAAATTTGACATCTGCAGAGGAAAATAAATTAGGTGAAAAAGCTTATCCATCTGATTATGGTAATTTTAGAATTACACTTTATAGTGATAATCCAAAAGATGTTACTATGCTCAGCATCTTATCAAAACTTCATTATGGAAAAGATATTGGAGAGCTCTCAGAAGAAGAAAGAAATAATCTATATCGCGAAGAAGCAATTAAGATTGCAAGTGATGAGTTAGGAAATCTATTGTTTGGTTCAATACTGATGCCTGTTGAAAGTACAATCAGACAATTTCTTGGTTTAGATTTCTTCAGGCTTAAGACTGGCTTTATGGGAAATATTATGCGGGAGAGTGGCTTGATAATTTCTGAAGAGGATTTAATGCCAGAAACTGAGCCTGAATCTCAATTTGAGAGGATTTCGGAATTGAGTAAAGATATTATCCTTGAAAATCTATCCGTTACTATGGGAAAATATATTACACCTAATTGGTATATAAACTATGAAGCTTTAGTTCAAAAAGAATTGACATCAAGTAAGGCAATCAAAATTGGAGTACAGCACGAAATATCTTTTAGGTATGATTTACCTTTTAATTTCCGTCTGACATATCTTTGTAGATTTTCTCCTATTACAGGTGATGACATACAAAGGATTTCGCTTGAAACAGTTATTAATTTTTGATATTGTAAAAGAATGATGTAAGATACTATATTATTTTCTATTACTTTGGATAATTACCATATAATTAAATATACCTCTTATTAGTAAAGACAGTTTTGTCCTCTTATAATGGGTTAGGAATTGAATCGTTTATAAGTATGTAAAATTTTTTAACTCAAGACTTTTTGACATAAAAAAGGGCAGTGAAAAAACTGGCTGTGACCTACTCTTCCACACCGTTACCAGTGCAGTACCATCAGCGTAAGCGTGCTTAACTACTGTGTTCGGGATGGGAACAGGTGTTTCCACGCTGCTATAACAACCAAAAAATTCACTGCCCAAAAATTGTAGTGATTAAAGTAAAAGGAAAAGAGTAAGGCTTTGACCAATTAGTATTACTCGGCTAAATTCATTACTGAACTTACACCTGTAACCTATCAACCTTGTAGTCTCCAAGGGGTCTTAAAGATGTCTAATCTTAGAGTTGGCTTCCCGCTTATATGCTTTCAGCAGTTATCCATTCCAGACTTAGCTATCCGGCGATGCAACTGGCGTCACAACCGGTTCACCAGAGGTCTGTCCTCATCGGTCCTCTCGTACTAAATGAGGCTCTCTTCAAACATCTATCGCCCACGAAGGATAGGGACCAAACTGTCTCGCGACGTTTTGAACCCAGCTCGCGTACCGCTTTAAATGGCGAACAGCCATACCCTTGGGACCTTTTCCAGCCCCAGGATGCGATGAGCCGACATCGAGGTGCCAAACAACTTCGTCGATATGAACTCTCGGAAGTTATAAGCCTGTTATCCCCGGAGTACCTTTTATCCGTTAAGCTATCCCCCTTCCATACAGAGAGATAGGATCACTAAGACCTGGTTTCCCATCTGTTCGACCCGTCGGTCTCACAGTTAAGCTCCCTTATGCCTTTACACTCTATGCGTGGTTACCAATCACGCTGAGGGAACCTTTGTGCGCCTCCGTTACTTTTTAGGAGGCGACCGCCCCAGTCAAACTGCCCTTCAGACACTGTTCTCATACCTCATAAAGGCACGAGTTAGTACCTCAATATTATAAGGGTGGTATTTCAAGGTTGGCTCCATTCCGACTTGCGTCGGAACTTCACAGCCTCCCACCTATCCTACACATATAACACCAAAGTACAATATCAAAATGCAGTAAAGGTTCACGGGGTCTTTCCGTCCTTTCGCGGGTAGGCGGCATCTTCACCGCCACTGCAATTTCACCGAGTCCCTGGTTGAGACAGCGCCCAAGTCGTTACACCATTCGTGCAGGTCGGAACTTCATATTACTCCCCTGTTTCCAGAGGTATAGACTATATCATCATCTTAACTTGATACTTTTCAAAATAAAATCTTGAGAATATTTACGAATTCCAGAAGGATTCATATGAAAAGCAAGTTTAACAATCTCTGCAAAACCCTTGCTTGTTAAATGTTCTTTTCTATAGATCTTTTTACAAGTCTCCGCAAAAATCTCAAAATCTTTCTGCTTATTTGATAATAAAGGATATTCTTCAAAGTGAGGAATAACTTTTTCAATTAGAACTCTTATACTCCTTATTTCATACTTCAATGTATTATCAGAGCGATCAGGTCTAATTGTTCCATAGTCAAAATATTCTTTAAGTAAATTTAGGACTTCAGCCCGATTGTAATTTTGACTAACGGAGAAGCTTGGTCTTACTTCCCAGCCTAACAAATGCCTTTTGCTTGGCGAAAAAGAGACACAAAAACTTCCTTCTCCATCTACATAACCTGATAAATAAGACATAATATCCATTTATCATCCTTTCTATAAGAATCAAAGTTAAGAGTCCAGCGTATTATGATAGCCATAAATTTATCCTGACTAATCAAGATATAAACTATCATCTCGGTTTAAAACCTCAGTCGTTACGGGGTCATCCCGATTATAATCGGGAGACTTCCCACGGTATAGCCCTCAGCATTGCCTGCAATTTTCTGTTAGAGTTCTACCGTTATTAGCTGGATTTGCTTAAGAAATCACTTTCTTAAGGGGCAATTATTTTACCCGACAAGGAATTTCGCTACCTTAGGACAATTATAGTTATTGCCGCCGTTTACCGGGGCTTCATTTCTGACCTTTGCGAAGATATCGCTATCTCCACTAAGCCATCCATTTAACCTTCCGGCACCGGGCAGGTGTCAGTCTATATACTTTGTATTGCTACTTTGCATAGACCTGTGTTTTTGATAAACAGTCGCTTGGGCCTTTTCACTGCAACCATCGAAAGCTCTGAGTGCAAGACCCTTCACCTTCAATGGCACCCCTTCTTCCGAAGTTACGGGGTAATTTTGCCTAGTTCCTTAACCAGAGTTAACTCGAACACCTTAGGATACTCTCCTCGTCTACCTGTGTCGGTTTGCGGTACGGACCGATATAGATTAATCGCTTAGAGATTATTTCTTGGCAGCTTTGTAAAGGAACTTCTGTCACTTATGTGACTCGTATTAGCTTCTCGGTAATAGATAAGTGGATTTTCCTGCTCATCCTACCTACCGACTTAAATCTGGATTTCCAACACCAGACTTCCTCGCATTACTGCGTCATCCCATCACTATCTATATCGGGTAGCAGAATTTTAACTGCTTTCCCATCAAATACGCCTTTCGGCCTCTTCTTAGGGACCGACTAACCCTGAGCAGATTAACTTTACTCAGGAAACCTTAGACTTTCGGTGGACCGATTTCTCATCGGTCTTATCACTACTCATGCCGGCATAATCTCTTCTGATAGCTCCAGCATACCTTTCGATACACCTTCACAGCCTTACAGAATGCTCTCCTACCACACCGTTGCTTCGCAACGGCATCCATAGCTTCGGTAATACACTTAGTCCCGATCATCTTTGGTGCAAAACCACTCGACCAGTGAGCTATTACGCACTCTTTAAATGAATGGCTGCTTCTAAGCCAACATCCTGGCTGTTTTTGCAATTTAACATCCTTAATCACTTAGTGTATATTTTGGGACCTTAGCTGATGGTCTGGGGTGTTTCCCTTTTGCCTATGGAGCTTATCCCCCATAGACTGTCTCCTATACATCAATTAACGGCATTCTTAGTTTGAATGGGTTTGGTAATCTTTTAGGATCCCTAGTCCAATCAGTGCTTTACCTCCGTTAATCTAATATAAGGCCCTACCTAAATAGGTTTCGGAGAGAACCAGATATCTCCGAGTTTGTTTGGCCTTTCACCCCTACTCACAGCTCATCCAATGACTTTTCAACGTCAACTGGTTCGGTCCTCCAGCTTGTGTTACCAAGCCTTCAACCTGGCCATGAGTAGATCACTCGGTTTCGGGTCTACTCAAGACAACTTTACGCCCTATTCAGACTCGCTTTCGCTTTGGCTCCATCCGTATCGGACTTAACCTTGCTGTCTAAAGTAACTCGCCGGCTCATTATACAAAAGGCACGCCGTTGCCTTCCACATACCGAAGTATGTTTCCAGTTCCGACTGATTTTATGCAAACGGTTTCAGGTACTATTTCACTCCCCTCCCGGGGTGCTTTTCACCTTTCCCTCACGGTACTCGTTCACTATCGGTAGTTAGATCATATTTAGCCTTACCAGATGGTCCTGGCAGATTCAGACAGGATTCCACGTGTCCCGCCCTACTTGGGATACCTAAAATCTCGCTATCATTATTTCGTTTACAGGGTTATCACCTTCTTTGACCTAGCTTTCCAGCAAAGTTCAACTATAAATTCAGCGAAATATATCTTAGGTCCCGCTACCCCCGACACTTATTTAATATGTT
Organism: uncultured Candidatus Cloacimonadota bacterium; assembly: GCA_964398885.1. Classification (GTDB taxonomy): domain Bacteria; phylum Cloacimonadota; class Cloacimonadia; order JGIOTU-2; family JGIOTU-2; genus JAGMCF01. The sequence continues at coordinate 10,354 of CAYNOU010000035.1, forward strand.
CTTATTACTTTAAAGATAAAGATTTCTTTATTCTCCCTATTAAAAATCTCTTACTATTTCAATTATGTTTTAGTTTTCTCTCTCTTTCTCTTGCATCCTCTTCTGATAGATATGCTTCATAATAAATCAGTCCCCACTTCCCTCTTCCAGTATATCCTTTATTGCTTTCGTTATGTTCTTTCAATCTTCTCTTTAAATCCGAGGTATATCCTACATAAGTTTTGGTCTTCAATTCATTCTGTAATACATACACATAATACACTTACACCTCCATAAACATATTAAATAAGTGTCGGGTTTGGGCTGTTCCCTTTTCGTTCGCCACTACTCAGGGAATCGTTGTTACTTTCTTTTCCTGCAGATACTAAGATGTTTCAGTTCTCTGCGTTTGACTCATATATCCTATTTTATTCAGATATATGATGAACCTGTATTAACAGGAACGGGTTACCCCATTCGGAAATCTCCGGATCTATGCTTACTTACAGCTCCCCGAAGCTTATCGCAGCTGGTCACGTCCTTCATCTCAATCTAACTCCAAGGCATCCACCGAATGCACTTAATGCCTTACTCTATTCTTCTACTTTAATTCACCACTATATATCTTTCAAATAACTAATAAATATGAAAAAAAAATCAAAAACTATATCTTAAAATGGTGGAGGATGACGGGTTCGAACCGACGACCTCCGCCGTGCAAGAGCGGCGCTCTCCCAACTGAGCTAATCCCCCAGGAATTTATACATATCAGATAAAGAAACATCAACCAATTACAAAATGGCGGAACTCCGTAGGGTCGCCGAACCAACGACCTTTCCGATTGCATCGGGACGCTCTCCCAACTGAACTAATTCCACGAGAAACAATAACAGGTTTATGATATTTCGCTCTTCTAAGAATGGTGGGCCTGGGTGGACTCGAACCACCGACCCCCGCCTTATCAGAGCGGTGCTCCAACCAACTGAGCTACAAGCCCCAAGCTGATATATAAAAGGGTGCATACGAATTTATTTTCTCCTTAGAAAGGAGGTGATCCAGCCACACCTTCCGGTACGGCTACCTTGTTACGACTTAGTCCCCCTTATTGACCATACCTTCGTTGGCTGCTATCCGTAAGGATTTGCTCACCGACTTCGGGTACAATCAACTCGGCTGACTTGACGGGCGGTGTGTACAAGACCCGGGAACGTATTCACCGCGACCTGCTGATTCGCGATTACTAGCGATTCCAGCTTCATGGAGTCGGGTTGCAGACTCCAATCCGAACTGAGGCCGGTTTTTTGGGATTTGCACCACATCACTGCTTCGCTGCCCTTTGTGCCGGCCATTGTAGCACGTTTGTAGCCCTGGACATAAGGACCATGATGACTTGACGTCATCCCCACCTTCCTCCAAGTTGTCACCTTGGCAATCCCCTTAGAGTCCCTAACTTAATATTGGTAACTAAGGGTAGGGGTTGCGCTCGTTGCGGGACTTAACCCAACATTTCACAACACGAGCTGACGACAGCCATGCAGCACCTGTTTTCAGGGTCACCGAAGGGACACTCCTTTATTTCTAAAGGATTCCATCAATGTCAAGTCCAGGTAAGGTTTTTCGCGTTGCATCGAATTGAACAACATGCTCCACCGCTTGTGCGGGTCCCCGTCAATTCCTTTGAGTTTCAACCTTGCGGTCGTACTCCCCAGGCGGATCACTTAATGCGTTAGCTGCGGTACTGAAGCCGTTTTATCGGCACCAACACCTAGTGATCATCGTTTACTGTGTGGACTACCAGGGTATCTAAGCCTGTTTGCTACCCACACCTTCGCTATTCAGCGTCAGTTACTGCCCAGAAGGCTGCCTTCGCTTTTGGTGTTCTTCCTGATATCTGCGCATTCCACCGCTACTCCAGGAATTCCGCCTTCCTCTACAGTACTCTATCTAACCAGTATTATATGCTGGACTACGGTTAAGCCGTAGGATTTAACATATAACTTAATTAGCCACCTACTAGCCCTTTACGCCTAGTAATTCCGGACAACGCTCGCTCCTTCCGTATTACCGCGGCTGCTGGCACGGAGTTAGCCGGAGCTTATTCCTATGATAATATCATACTTAGTAAGCTATTCACCTACTGAGCTTTTTTCTCATAGAAAAATATTTTACATCCCGAAGGACTTCTTCATATACACGGCGTCGCACTATCAGGGTTTCCCCCATTGTAGACTATTCTCGACTGCTGCCTCCCGTAGGAGTCTGGGCCGTATCTCAATCCCAGTGTGGCCGGTCACCCGTTAAGGTCGGCTACACATCATCGCCTTGGTGAGCCATTACCCCACCAACAAGCTAATATGACGCAGGCTCATCTTATAGCGGTAGCTTATAAATAGAGGCCACCTTTACCCCGATAAAAATCGGGACACATCCGGTATTACCCCCGATTTCTCAGGGCTATCCCAGTCTATTAGGTAGATACCTACGCGTTACTCACCCATTCGCCACTTTACTCCTCCGACCGAGGTCGGAGTTTCTCGTTCAACTTGCATGCCTAATCCACGCCGCCAGCGTTCGTCCTGAGCCAGGATCAAACTCTCCATTATATCTCTTTTCTATGTTGTCGTTCCGTATACACCCTATTTTTCTTTCTCAAAGAACTAAATAACAAATTACTCTCTTCTCTAATTTGATGTCAAGTAATTTTATATATAATATAAAAAAATTTTAAAAAATGTAAATAATTTTTTAACAAATTTAAACTGTTTTATTTTATGATTTTGACATTTGATAGATACTTCCTCAATACTTCTGGCACAACAATTTCACCGGAACTTGTTTGATAATTTTAAAACCAATTCTGTTGGATTAATTTTTCAGCGAGAGACTCACAGACTGGACTTCATCCCGATTCATCGGGGTGGAGTTCAGAATGTACATGATTCACAAGGTTGTTCTCAACTCGAACTTCCGTCTGGTTGTTCTGAACTGCTCAGTCCAACCGACTCCAAATAATACGGAGAGAGACTCGCCGACTCCAAAACATTTTAACTTATTTCAAATTCAAATATTCTTTTACAGCTGACAGAAATTCTTTAGCTTTTTTGATCATTGAGAGTGCTTCTTCTTTGCCTGCCTTTGAAACAGGGAAATAGTCACTTTCACTTCTTGCAGAAAATGCATCCAAAAGATATCTATGAAATTTATTATCCATCAAATTCGTTTTGGCTATATGTTCACCAAAAGCTGCGATTAAAGCGTGATGTGAAGACCTCTGGATGTTAATATTAAGCAACACGGCTGTTGCGGCATGGAACATTGCATAATAAGTTCTACTAATCACATTATCCCAATACTTTAGTTTTGAAAGGTCTTCAGCAACCTTAATAAACTGTTCACTTCTTTCTATATGTTGTTTTATTTCATTCGTCATACTATGATACCTTCTTCAAATATATTACGAAACAAGGCATATTCCTTTGCAAGCAATTCGTTTTTCTCTAAAAAGAACAAATTGATAACACAGTTATTTTCTAAACTGATTTTTGCCCGCATTTTACTACAGCGTTCTCTTTCTTTGTATCTACTGGTAAGACCATCAAGGACTACTGCAATATCTATATCAGAATCCTCATTTGCTTCATTCCTTGCATAAGAACCAAAAAGATATACAAATTTTAGATTAGAACCATAGATGTTTTTCAAATTATCCTGTATTTTTTTTGCCAGAACTAACGCTTCTTTTCTATTTATCATAATATTTATCTTTTCAAATGAAATATATATTGTCAACATATTTTAGCACTTTACCTCAAAACCGACTTTTTGGACAAACTCTATTTAATAATTTCAATATCTCCAAGATACTGTCTTAAAGGTTCTGACACAACAATTTCACCAAAACTTGTTTGATAATTTTAAAGCCAATTCTGTTGGATTAATTTTTCAGCGAGAGACTCACAGACCGGACTTCATCCCGATTCATCGGGGTGGAGTTCAGAATGCATCGGTTGGCTTTATTCTTTTCGGCGATGGAGTGTATAAACTTTAGTTAAGATGACTTCAGCCATTCTTGACTCAAGTTGAAAAACGAGGATCCAACTTAACTCATCCCGATACATTGGGATAAGTCAAGTTTTAGGATTCTATCTCCCGCTCCCATCAGATTTGTAATCTGATGTGGGATTTTGTTTTATCACTGATTTTATTTTAATACCAGATTACAAATCTGGTAGGAGCATTATGTACTTTATCTGATTATTTTTTACTGTCCTAAGATATCTAAATTTCCAATATATTTTCTTAATACTTCTGGTATAATTATTTCTCCTAATTTTGTTTGATAATTCTCAAGAATTGCTATCATTGTTCGTGGAGTTGCCAAGCCCGAACCATTTAATGTATGGACAAAATGCACCTTGCCATCTTTCTTGGAACGATATCTGATATTTGCTCTTCTGGCTTGAAAACCAATATAATTACTACAAGACGAAACCTCTAAATATTTTTTTAAACCTGCTGACCAGACTTCTAAATCATAGCATTTATAAGCGGCAAAACTCAAGTCCCCACTGCAAAGTAATCTAACGCGATAAGGCAACTTAAGTGCTTGCAAAATTGCTTCCGCATCTCTCAATATCTCCTGTAAAGCTTCTTCAGAATTTTCGGGTTTCACAAATTGCACAAGCTCAACTTTATTAAATTGATGAATCCTTTGCAATCCCTTTGTCTCCTTACCGTATGACCCAGCTTCTCTTCTGAAACAGGGAGTATATGCGACATATTTTATTGGCAGCTCGTCCTCATTCAATATTTCATCCTGATGAAAATTCGTTACAGGAACCTCAGCTGTAGGAATAAGAAAAAAATCATCCTGCTCTACAATATACATATCTTCTTCTAATTTTGGCAGTTGACCAGTTCCTGTCATAGTTTTTCTGTTAGCCAAAAAAGGTGGAAAAATCTCCTGATAACCGTGATTTTTTTGATGGAAATCAAGCATAAAATTTATAAGTGCTCTTTCTAAGTTTGCTCCCCTATCTGTATAACATACAAATCCACTGCCAGCAATCTTCACTGTGCGCTTAAAATCAATCAATTGAAGTTTCTCTGCTAATTCAATATGATTAAGAGGTTCAAAGTCAAATTGCGGTTTTTTGCCCCACTCTTTTATTACTATATTATCCTCATCGATTTTACCGATTGGAACGCTATCATCAAAGATATTCGGAATCGTTAAATAAATCTTTTGAAATTCTTCAGTAATTTTATTAATTTCGGCATTGATACCTTTTATCTCTCCAGCAATCTTTTTCATCTCTGCAATTTCTTTGTCTGCATTTTTCCTATTCTTTTTATATTCAGCAATTTGTTTTGATACTGAATTCTGGACTTTTCTCTTCTCTTCAAATTGAAATTTTAATTCTTTTAATTCCTTATCAATCTTAAGAAATTTGTCTAAATCAGCCTTTTCATTTTTTGCAATTATGCACTTCTTGACAAGCTCTTTATTTCTTCTAACAAATTTTATGTCTAACATTTTCTAACCTACTTCATTAATTACTTTTGGACTACTTAACCACAAAGGCACAAAGTCACTAAGATTATCTTTTAGATATCTAAAATTCATATTATCTTTTTGTGTCTTGGTGACTTGGTGGCTACTTTACCTTTTCAGAAAGCTCTATTATTTCAATAAAATCTTCTAATTTTAAACTCGCCCCACCAATCAACCCTCCATCAATATCCTCTTGAGCAATCAAATTTCTAATATTAGAAACCTTGATACTTCCTCCATACAAAATTGAAATTTCATCAGCAATCTTCTTTTCAAACTTTTGCGAAAGCCAATCTCTTATGAATTTGTGAGCTTGCTCTGCAATTTCTGGAGTTGCAGTTTTACCTGTTCCAATAGCCCACACAGGCTCATAAGCAATAACTATATTTTCCATATCTTTACCTGAAATATCCTTCAAGCCAACACCTAATTGCTTTTCCAAGACTTTTTCTGTTTCCTCTGCTAATCTCTGTTCCTCTGTTTCTCCAATACACATTACAACATTCAGACTATTTGCGATAAGTGATTTTACTTTTAAATTTACCTCTTCATCTGTCTCATAAAAAATATTTCTTCTTTCAGAATGACCTACTAAAGAATATTTACATCCAATTGATAACAGCATTTTTGGAGAAATCTCGCCAGTATATGCGCCAAAGTCTTTGTAATAAATATTTTGCACTCCAATATCAATATCATTTTCATCCAGACTTTGTAGAGCACTTTGTATATAAATATTTGAAGGAAAAATCAATATCTGACATCTGTGCTCAAAATCTTTTTCCCATTCAGAAATTCCTTGAAAAAAATCATTAGCTTCTTCAAATGTCTTATTCATCTTCCAGTTTCCTGCAATGATTGTCTTTCTCATTTCAATCCTATTATTTTTTTTACCACAAAGTCAAGAAGACACAAAGTTCTTTTTAAATTATTTTTACACTTTCATTATATAAAATATTCTCTGTTTGCTTTGCGACTTTGCGGTGATAAATTTTTTCTTATTCGCTCTTCTGAATAAATTCTATCTGTTGTTTTGCAGCAGGACCTAATGTGGGATGAGTTTTTATCATTTCAAACTCAACCAAAGCTTCAGCATTTTTCCCTTCCTTACGATATATTAAACCTAAATAATAATGAGCCTGGGGATTATTTGGTTCCTTTTCTTTCACTTTTGCAAGATTGAGTTTTGCCTTGTTATAATTTCCTTTCTCATAATAAAGCTGCGCCAAAATCAAGGTGATTTCCTTGTCAGCTTTAAGAGTATCAGACTTTTCAAAAGCAATAATCGCTTCCTCTACATTTCCAATATTCTGATAAAAAATACCTAAATTTTTGTAGACCTTTCTTAAAATATAATCCTCTGGTTTTGTGGCAATATAGTCATTGTAAATCTTTATAGCACTTGTATCCTGACCGATTTTATGATAGAACAATGCAACTTTTCCAAGGATATCAACCTTCTTTTTATTCAAATCAAATGCTTCTGAATAGTATTTTATAGCATTGGGAATATCATTTCTCTCTTCATAAATTTGTGCTATTTTAGACTTTATTTCGTATTGGCTGTAATTTTTATCGAAATCAATCAAAATTTGTAAGGCTTTATCTTTCTTGCCAATCTTTTCGTAAATAGTACTTAATGATATAACAATTCTATAATTTTCTGGTTCTTTCTGTAATCTCAGGTTATAGTATTCAATAGCCTTATCATATTGTTTGGTCATATTATATAGCACAGAAAGATTTTTATATAACTCACTAACTCTGACAGTTTTTGGATTGTCTTCAGTGTCTATTTGTCGGTACTGTTCTAATGAAATAAGGAATTTGTCTATTGCTCCATGATAGTCTTTGGAATTATATAATTCAACACCTTCATTGTAAGCAGTTCCGGCATCATATTCAATCTGCTGAACTTCTCTATCTGTTAATTCTTTTGCATTAATAAAGCTGACTGACATAAGCAAAATCACTATTATTGTTGCAATCTTTTTGGGTTTCATTGTTCTATACTCCTTTTCCCGATTTTAATCGGGATTCTTTTCGGGACTTCTTTATTTTTATGCTCTTGGATGATAGAGTGAATGAATTTCTTTCAAATATTTCCTGTCAATATTTGTATAAATTTGTGTAGTTTTTATACTACTATGACCTAAAAGAGCCTGTACCACTCGGAGATTAGCACCACCCTCTAAAAGATGAGTTGCAAAGGAATGACGCAAAGTATGAGGAGAAACATTTGATTTTATATGTGAGAGCATAACATATTTATTAAATATTTTCCAGCATCCCATTCTGCTTATCTTATTTCCAAATCTATTTAGAAACATATAATTACTTTGCTTTTCTTTAAGTAATTCATTTCTTGCTTCATTAAGATATTTCTGACAATATTCCAGAGCGATGTTTGAGATTGGCACATATCTCTCTTTCCTGCCTTTACCAAAAAGCCTAACCAATCCCTCTTTCCATAAAATATCACTTATTCGTAATTCTATCATTTCAGATATTCTCGCACCTGTGGAATATAGAAATTCAAGCATAGCGCGGTTACGCAAGCCATATCTATCCTTAATTGTAACTGAATTAATAAGTGATTCTACTTCTTCAATAGACAGAACATCAGGAAGTTTTAATGAAATTTTGGGAGCAGGAAATTTCTCAAATATTGGCTCATTAATTAATCCCTCGGTAAAAAGAAATTTATAGAAATTAACTATAGAACTTCTTTTCCTGGCTACAGTTGTATCTTCAGCTTTATTCTTATAAAGGTAATTAAGAAATTCAATAACCCTTTGAGCATTGACTTTTTTTAAATCCGCGTCATTTATAAATAACCCAAAATTCACAATATCGCTAATATATGCACTGACACTATTCTCTGTTAAACCCTTCTCGACTTTTATGTAAAACTTAAACTTATTAATCAAACTCTGATTTTCAGTAGAAATTTTCTTTCTTTTATTTTTCTTCATATAAATATTTAAAGGTTATTTTAAATTAATAAGTTGAATTTTTTTGTCTTATACATCTGAAAATACTTTGCCACACCCGTCCTCCGTAGTCCCGATTTAATCGGGACGAAGGGTGAAGAGTACACCCTGATACAGTCATACTTCCTTACAGGGCAGGCAGAGATAATTTCTATTTTCACATTTTAAATAATATTTCATTATTAGATTGATATTTTTGTATGAAATATTTCATATTTAATTGTGTCAATATTCCGGAAAAAATAAAAAAAAGAATCACTTTCTTAAAGATGCTTTTGAATGATTATGCGTGCCACGCTTTGCGTGGATACGGTGTTAGTGGCATTTTTATTCAGGTTCAGTCCAACCACAAACTCTACCATCATCGTCAAAACTAACGCTACTATGACTTCCAGATTTTGCGTAATACCAAAAAGTTAAAAAACTTCCACCATCAATTTTTCTAGGTTCTCCTAACAAATTTTCAACTTGATATTTTGACATTCCAATTTTTAACTTACGCCACAGTGATCTGTTCTTCCATTTTTCAGAATACTTAATTTCACTTTTACTTGAAGTTTCTAATAACGCTTCAAGTTTAGCTACTCTTTTTTCAAGTTCAATTATTTTTGCATTAAGCTTAACATTTCTATTTTCGAGTTCAACTAATTTTACCTCAAGCTTTTTTATCTCTGAAGATTGTTGTGCTGATAACGAACTAGTAAAAAAGAATATAATACAACTTATCAGCATTAAATATTTGAAATAGTAAAATTTGTTTTTCATCTTTCCTCTTTTTGGGGTTTGGGATTAAATTATTAATTTTATTCTGTATTGATGATTCAAGTTATTCATCCTTATCTTTCTCTCACATTGCAAATAAACGAAATATTCCTATAATAGTAAAAATACCAATTATCATAAGATTAATTCGTCACTTTCATAGGATTGAATTTCATGCACTTTATTCATCTTTGATTAATAACCTTAATAATATAGAATTTTGTGTATCATATCTATTATCCCCCATAGGCATAAAATAACAATAATATTAATACTATAGCCCATAACGCTTGAGTTTGGTTGCTTTTTTGTTTTTTTTCAATTGTTTTTTGTTTTTTCAGTTCATGCTTTTTTTTAAATTCATTACATTCTTCGGATTTAAGCTTGTATATTTCAAATTCCCTATCAGTTAAGTTTCTAATTCCCTTTCTCTCTACAATTTCAAAAATCTCATCAGCGCATGGATTATAAGGCTTATTTTTGTGAAACTGAACTTCAATTATATGGTATCTATAAAGACCTTCGTCTACAATGTTATCATCAATGACTTCATAGAGATTATATCCATACTGATTAGCAATTTTATCACATTCATAAAAGATAATGCTCTGGATTTTATTTTTACTAGCATAATCCCCAATTATCATTTTCAAATAAAAAATATCATTAAAATTTGGGTCTCTATTACATTCTACTAAATGTGCAGAAAAACTTAATAATTCCTTTTTCCCTGTTATTGGACTAGATGCACAACTTAATAAAAGAAAGGAAATAATCAACATTAAAATGTATTTTATACCTGTCATGAACCCTCCATTTTTTTATAATATTTTTTTTCACACTTTCTAATTGCCACTAACGGTTTGAATAAACGCCCGTTTTAATACCGTTTATTTTTTGTTATTCGCTGGCTATTTTATTATTTATCAGTTGATATATTGCTGCTTTTAATACTTGTAAACAAATCTTCGCGGTATGCTCATCTGGATGAAATCGACTACTCATCTGTTCATAAGGATGTATATAATTTCTAAAATCACGCAAAACATGGCTGAATTTTTTCACGTCCTCTCTTAATAAACCCAATTCAGATGCTACATTAATTAAATTACTTAAAGTCCATAAATAAAACTGTTTTACTTTACCATCCTTATCTTTAGGAGCAGATTTTGATTGATTAAATATTTTCGGATTGTTTAAAGCAACTCCCAATAATATCCCCTCCAAAGTACTACCAGATAAAAAAATTACAGATAAAGGAGAATTTGCATTAAAACACTTTTGAATTTCTTCAAAGCGATGCTTTAATATATCAGTGATAACCCCATCTAATCCAATCTTATCGATAGATATGTTTTCAAATTCTCTTTTTAAGAAATTATCCTCCTTTATCTCTGATTTTGATTCCTCAAAGTCTATTTCTGCAGCCTTTGTAAACGTAATTTCTTTGCCTTTTCTAATCACTTTCCAATCATCAAAAGCAAGATATTGGTTAAAGTCTTTCATGAGTTTATCTAATTCAGAGAATCGACCTATAAAATTGACTGGAGCAAAAACTTTTTTAATGCATTTATCAAGTTCTGGAGTTCCATTTATTTTTTCTAATCTCGAATCAGTATAAACCCATCTAGACGGAAATCCTTGAACATAGGTGTCTTTAAAACCTAATTCATTGAAGAAGAATACCAATTCACATCCTCTTCTGTATTGAGTTTCCTCATTAATTAGGTCTCTAAGTTTTTCTAAAGTTGTTTTCTGTAAAATCACTAATCTTTGATAATTTAAACTTATGAGTCAGCTTGCGCATAATGGTTGTGTCCACGCAACTCTATTGCGTGAATCCACCCAGATTTGTAGTGTATACGCAATTGCGTGTATTTCTGTTTTAGATTAATATATCTGATTTTAATAATTTCCATTAAAATTCCTCTATATTTTATAAAACCTTAATTGTTTTTCAATTCTTTTTTGTCAATGAAATATTCCAAATTATACTATGTCAATATTCCCGAAAAACACAAGCATCACTTTCTTAAAGATACCTTGGAATGGTTTCACGTGCTGCGAATGAAGCTTGCGGAGTTTATGGACACATTGTTATGTGATTTTTATTAGAGTTCATAAAGATGGATTTAAAGATCATTGATAATCAGTTTTCTCTTAACTTTATTATGCTTAAAATCAATTTCAGAATTATACAACTTAATGTTGTTGGTTAAATTAGATTTAATCTTTTCTTTCACTTCGTAAGTTGATCTGACTCCAAATATTAATCCAGTGATATTTCCAATATTTGACTTATGTATAGTTTCATTATTTATAAATGCGCGATACTCTTTTTCGTGTTTCCATTTAGAAATCTTATGGGTCAGTATATCTTTCGGAGATAGGTTCAACGAATTACTATTCGTTAATAACCAAGGGATCTTCAAAGTATATTTTATTTTCCTAACATCAATAGAAACATCAATTTCTACACAAACACCTTTATGTCCATTTGAATAATTTGACCACATCAAAATATCATCGTAACAAGATGATAATGAACAAATACGAAGTTTATTTTTACCACTTGTTATTTGTTTTATAGTATCATTCTCAAAATCATTCAAGTAGTAGCTAAAATAACCTTCCATTGGATCATTTAGTTTTTGCCATTCAGCAAAATAGAATTTCTCTGTTTTTAGAATATCAATAATGCGATTTAATCTTAAATCTGACAGATATTTATAGAGTATCATATTACCTCATATTTGATTTACTATTTATTTTTTACCTTAAATAATAAATAGCCAATAAAAGCTCCAATAATACCTGCAAGCGTTGGGGACAAGTGAAACAATGAAATCAATATTGCTCCAATGAATCCCATCCCTAATATTATAGCTATTATCATATCATAACGATCCTTCATAATAACCTCATATCTTGTTGATTGTATTTTAGCAAATATTATTACATTATTAATATTATCTATATTTTCAAGATTTTAGCATTTTATTGATTATTATTGATGGAGCTACTGTAATTGTTTCCAAAGTTGGGAATTTAGTATTAAAGTATAACTGTAACATTGCCATGTATGCGTCAGCACAGAATTTTTGATCATCATTATCTAATCTATTCATTAAATCTATAACATATAACATCGTAGCAATTCCAAGCTTTCCATCAAAATTATCAACATACGTAGGAGAATATTCAGTCCATACATATAAATGTTCTCCACCCATTTTCGGTTTAGATAATAACTCATGGCTAACTTCAAAAACAACATCTAAACTTTCATTAGTATTTTTTTGATAATTATCAAAAAAATTACTCAACTCAGAACGACCGTTTTTTAAATCAGACATATATCTTGAAGCCATAGCGGCAATATTCTGCATATGTTTGGGTTCTTCAATCTCATAAAGAACCCTATCAATCATATATAACAAAAAAAATAATTCATGAGCGGAATTATTAAATGTGTTAACTATTGAAAACTTGTTATCTTCATAAATTGTTATCTTAACCTTTCCCGAAAGAATACCTTTACTGGTTAAATGTAATCTTTTATTTAATTCTTCAAGTATCGCGTCAAAAACCTTATTAAAATCAATAGGTTTATGATTTTCATACATATTTATAAATCCTGCAGCTTGAAGTACTCGTTGTGCAATAATTTTATCATTTGTAATAAGCATAACAGCTTTATCTAGTTCAATCGGGGATAAACTAGAATTATATCCAGTCATACATTGGATGTCATCATGAATGCGTTTAGCTATATCAAAGGTTTGTGAATCAGATTTTAACGCTAGGAATAGTGATTTTAATAATCCCATTTTAGTGCCTTTTTAATATGAATTGCCAATTATCTTTCATTTCATTTCGCAATTGTTGGTGTAGTTCATCTGTAATTCCTAATTTTAAAGCTAATTCTTCCTTCCGTTGATAATAAAATGTCATTTCATTTATATCAAGTTCTATGTTGTTTTCTATCTTGTATTCAATACTTAACTCGAAAGCTACAAATCGACGGACTGTATCTTCATCTGACATTTCAAGGAATCTTATAATATTTTTTAATAATCCCATCATTGTTCCTTATGCTTAATTAAATTTCACATAACCTCCCGCGAATACCCGAAGTTGCCGAAGCGCAGCAAAGGCAATTTGGACGAAGTGAAGCGAAGCCTCAAAGACCGTGTTATCGGCAGTGTCACTAGCAGAATATAGGATGGAAATAATCCTCACTTATCCCTTTGCCCAAATGAAATCCTCTTTCTTCTCGGATTTCCATAAACTTTCTTAAGCCTGGATATTTGCAATCATTTTCATCTTTTGATTTATATTCAAGTCTATAGGTTATAAAACTTAAGTCCATATGTGGCCCTGAAGTAATTAATAAGATTCCTTCACTGATGCGAAATGAAGGAGAAATGTATTTCCTTATTTGATCGCATAAATAATTCCCTGCCCTAGTTAATTCACACATCAAGTCTTGAACAAGGTCAACGTGATAGTCAAACTTTTTAGATAACCTATCATACGCTTTTGGGTCCCATCTATCTAATCGCCTATAAAGCTTTTCAGTATTATACCAAGGTTCATCTTCGCTACCAATTTTCTCTTTGTACTTAGAAAAAACAATCAAAAAGTCATTTAAAATTAGTCTAAAATTATTAAAGGCAAACTCTACTTTAGGGTATCGTTTAGGCCATACTCTTGATAGAATATATTCATTTAGCTTTTCCAACTTTTCATAATGTTCTACTTTAATCTGTGGTTGTCCTCCACTAAAAATAAATGTTGTCCAAGCATGCCACTTATTAATATCCGCTAATTTAACCCATCCATCTATATATGTTGCATAAATTTCTTCATCTTTCTGTTTATCTACGTCAGGATTTAAATTTTGAGTTACCCAGTCTATGTGTTCTTGTTTCATTCGACGCAAAACTTCTACTGTGTAAGTGTTAGGCTGATCATCAATAAGTTTATGATGGTTTTTACATAACAATATAAGGTTGTCATATTTGTCTCTTTGTTCTAGAGTCAAATCTGACTTTCCTCTTGGTCCGTCATGTTCTCTAGCAACGATGTGCGCTTCATCTCCAATAATTGACTCGTCATCAGTTTCGGTTTCATCTTCAACTAGGATTCTTCTACAATCTGGGAAGGCACATCTGTTACCAGACCTTCCCCACAGCATTTTATGTGTTTTTAATGAAATTGACATTAGAAGTTATTGTTCTTAAACATTGCCACTAACATTTGTGCCCACGCCATACTATGTCGTGTATTCACCCAGATTTGGTAGTGTATACGCCATATTGCGAGTATTTCTCTTTTAAATCCATCATTATATTTTTAATAATTTCCATTAAATTTCCTCTGTATACACAAAACAAAAACTGTTTTTTCACTTCTTTTCTGTCAATGAAATATTTCTCATTCTACTATGTCAATATTCCAAAAAATAAAAAGCATCACTTTCTTATAGATGCTTTGGAATGGCTTCACACTACACGGAATCAGCACGATTCAGTGTCAGCCATGAACGCTGGCTGAAAACACAATGGCTTCAAACACAA
>CAYNOU010000036.1:0-3525 GCA_964398885.1 uncultured Candidatus Cloacimonadota bacterium
ACCAGCATATTTTACCTCACAGTAATCCAGACTGTCATTGATACTTGTACTGCCAAAATAGATACCTACCCAATCTCTCTCCTGAGGGGTACTGGCTGCAGATGCGAATACAATATGATTACTTGAATTACCCTGAGCTTTTAATGTACCATTCACGAACATTCCTTTATCTTCAGCAAATTTTACTTCAGTTCCTGGATTTATAGTCAGTTTAACCCCTTCTTCAATCGTAATATCATCCACCACTTTATAAGTATTAACAGATGTCCATGTCTGATCATAAGTTATAGAGCCGCTAACCTCGATTACACCACCAACGATTGTAGTAGTAAATTCCCACACATCACCTTCTGTTTGGTTAGAATGGTCATCCATTGCTAATATCTTCCAATAATAGGTTGTCTGTTCATTCAAAGTTCCAGGATCGTAAGTAGTGCTACTCTGATTAATGCTTACCAATTCTCCGCTACCTGGGGTCGGGTTGGTTCCGCAGTATACATCATAGGTTAAAGGATCTTCATCCGGGTCGTTGCAATCCCAGGAAAGTGGAGTATTAATTGAAACATCTGTTGCATTGTTTCCTGGTAGAGGATTGAATGGTTGCTCAGGTGGTTGATTCTCAATTGTTTCAAATTTCCAAATAGGTCCAGCTGTTTCATCTCTTGAAACATCATTTTTTGTCTTATCTGTGTTTCTTTTACTATTTAATTTAGACTTTGAATTTTTTATACCCCTGATATTAATATTATTTGCTTTTAGTATTTTCTCTCCTTCACTTGCTATTATTTGCCAGTAATAGGTAGTTTCATAATCTAATTCTTCTGGTTTATATTCTGTGGCAGTTTGATCTTCACTCACTAAGGGAGGATTGCTACTTGTACCAAAATAAACATCATATGTTAATGGATCTTCATCCGGGTCTGAGCAGTCCCAGGAAAGAGTTGTATCAATTGCTACATCTACAGCATTATCTGCAGGTGATGGATTAGATGGTGGATTGGGTGCTTCATTATCTTGTGTAGTAAATTCCCAAACATCGCCCTCTGTTTGGTTAGAATGGTCATCCATCGCTACTATCTTCCAATAGTATGTTGTTTCTTTATTTAAAGTCCCAGGATCGTAAGTAGTGCTACTCTGATTAGTGCTTACGAGTTCTCCACTATCAGGTGTTTGGTCTGTTCCAAAGTAAACATCGCAAGTTAATGAATCTCCATCAGGGTCGGAGCAAGTCCAAGAAAGGTCTGTATTTATTGAGACTGAAGTTGCATTGTCTGCTGGGCTGGGATTTGAAGGTAGATTTGGTTTTTTATTGCTTGGTCCAGTACTATTTTTACTGCATGAGAATATTAACAATCCAATGAATATGACAGTTAATACTAATGTAATTTTTGATTTCCACAAATCAACTTTACTTTCATTTCTTTTTTTTAACATTTTTTCCTCCAATTATTTTTGATAGATTATTAACTAATTTTAATGATACATACTAAAGAATGCCAAATTTTCAACTTTTAAACAATATTAAGGTGAGTTAATTTTAATGCACATAGAATCTCCAATCATACTATTATTTTAATGTTAATTGCACTTAACTCCAATGTCTCCGTTTTACTCTTCATCTAAGACTTTTTATAAATGCATTTGATTTAGGCCAGAGCTTCATAAGTTTCTTTCCTCATGTATTTTTAACTTTAACTACCGATAAGCATCAAGTATCCCACCTTCTCCCGACTTCATCGGGATTCGGTGGACAGGCAAGTTTCCAGTTTCAAATTTTATACTTGGCTATTCCTTCTTTATAAAGGTCGTTGCCCTTTGTATCATTTGCAACGATGCAGGGAAAATCTTCAACTTCTAATTTTCTAATGGCTTCAGCCCCTAAATCTTCATAAGCGATAATTTCTGCTTTTTTAATAGATTTTGCAATTAAAGCAGCGGCTCCGCCAACCGCAGCGAGATATACAGCTTTATTTTTCTTCATAGAATCAATTACATTTTGTCCTCTTGGTCCTTTACCAATTGAAGCCTTAAGTCCTCTTTCTAATAACTGAGGAGTTAATGGGTCCATACGATAACTTGTAGTAGGTCCTGCTGAACCAATTGGTTTTCCTGGCGGTGCTGGTGCTGGACCGACATAATACATTATCTGACCCTTTAATTCAATTGGCAATTCCTTACCTTGTTCAATCAAATCAACCAATCGCTTATGAGCCGCATCCCTGCCAGTATATATTGTTCCTGAAAGTAAAACAGTATCCCCGATTTCTAATTTTGAAACATCCTCATCAGTTAAGGGTGTTGTTAATTTTACAGTTTTTGGCATTTTTCCTCCATGGATTTTTAAACACAAAGCACTCAAAGAGCACAAAGGATTTTTATTTGTTTAAGAATTAACTTTGTGTTCTTTGCCTGCCCCGTAAGGAAGTATGACTGTATCGGGGTGGTCTTTGTGTTTCATTCCAATATTTTAAACAATAACTCTTTTAATTCCATTTTTCAGTAATTTTACATTAAAATTTATCAGCAATCCTAATTTAATTCCCGATAATCTTAAATAGGTCATAAGTTGTGCAGTATGAATAGGGAGCAATTTCTCTACTGTTTTTAATTCAATTATCAGGCAATCTTCTAACACTAAATCTGCGTTAAATCCGCATTCAAAGATTTTCCCTTTATATTTTATTGGAATTGGAACTTCCATTGCAATATTGAAATCATCAGCTTGTAATTCATAAAACAGACAATGTTGATATACCTTCTCTAAGAGACCTGGACCCAATTCCCTATGAATTTCAATTGCTTTCCCAATTACAATATTGGAAAGTTTGTTTGCCTTTTCTAAACTATTCATGATTATTTTTAAACACAAAGCACACGAAGGGCACAAAGAAGGACATAGATTTTAAAAATTCTTCTATCTTTATGCTTCAATATAAATATCGTTTCTTTGTGTTCTTTGAGGACTTTGTGTTTCATATAACAGCTTCTTTGTGTCTACAGCAATGGCATTGGATGTTGATTGCAACAGGCATTGTAGCAATATGACAGGGATATGTTTCTATATGTACATCAAGAGCAGTGACTATGCCGCCCAATCCCATAGGTCCAACACCAGTTTTGTTTATCCGCTCTAACAATTCTTTTTCAACCTCTGCGAATTTTGGATTAGGATTCCGTGAGCCCATTGGACGCAGTAAAGCTTTTTTTGCGATTTGAGCAACCTTATCAAATGTTCCACCCAATCCAATACCCACGATTGTTGGTGGGCAAGGATTTCCCCCAGCATTTTTTACAAATTCTACAACAAAGTCTTTAACACCTTCTATTCCATCAGCGGCTTTCATCATTTTTACAGTGCTCATATTCTCTGAACCGCCACCTTTTGGTGCAAATGTAATTTTGACTTTATCTCCAGGAACAATATCAGTATAAATCACTGCTGGGGTATTATCTTTTGTGTTAATCCTATCAATCACTGGGTCATCAACAATAGATTTTCTGAGATAACCTTCTTTATACCCCTGG
>CAYNOU010000036.1:3625-25175 GCA_964398885.1 uncultured Candidatus Cloacimonadota bacterium
TTGCTTTTATTTCTCGCATGATTTGTCCTCTTTTTAAATTATTCTTTCACCACTTTTTTTAATTTCATTTACAAAAGGATTTGTATCATCATTCCATTCTTCTGGCAGAAAAGGATGAGGTTCTATACGCAGGTCAATATCCCATCTTAATTTCATTAGTTTTACTCTGTCGTCAACAGGGTCACTTGTTAAATTCTTTGAAACAACTGCAATATCAACATCGTTCCATTCATTAAAGTTTCCTTTAACTAAAGAACCAAAGATATGTACAGCAAATAAATTCAACTTTGCCTTTTGCAGTTTCTCAATATATCTCAATGCATTCTTTCTTCCGATACATCGGAATTACTTTATCGTTTTCTTTAATCATAATTTTGATTTCAATAGAGTTGCAACTTCGGATGGCTGATTTGCGACAGATATTCCTGCTTCTTCTAAAGCTGCAATTTTTTCAGAAGCGGTTCCAGAGCCACCAGAAATAATTGCTCCTGCGTGACCCATTCTCTTTCCGGGAGGTGCAGTTTTTCCAACAATAAATCCCACCACAGGTTTGGTAATATTTTGTTTTACAAAATTAGCGGTTAATTCCTCAGCATTCCCGCCAATTTCACCAATTAAAGCAATACCTTCTGTTTCCGGGTCTTTTTCAAATAGCTTCAAGCAATCAATAAAATTCATACCAATAATTGGGTCACCACCAATTCCAATACAGGTGGATTCACCAAGTCTTGATTTTGTAATATGGTCTACAATTTCATAGGTTAAAGTTCCACTACGAGAAATAAGTCCGATTTTTCCTTTTTTAAAAATTTGAGCAGGCAAGATTCCAACCTTTGATTTTCCAGGAGAAATTAATCCTGGACTATTTGGACCGATTATATGAATATTTTTTCTTTCCAAATATTCAGTAATTTTTATCATATCAATTATGGGAATGCCTTCAGAAATAGTAACAATCAATTTTATGCCTGAATCAGCAGATTCATAGATAGCATCAGTTGCAAATTTTGCTGGAACAAAAATAATAGAAGTATTTGCAGAAGTCTCTTTAACTGCTTGCTGCATTGAATTATAAACAGGAATTCCATCAATTTCTTGTCCACCTTTGCCTGGAGAAACTCCTGCAACAACATTTGTTCCATACTGTTTCATCTGTTTGGCATGAAAACTACCATCTCGTCCTGTTATACCTTGAACAATAACCTTTGTTTTTTCGTCAATTAAGATGCTCATTTTAATATTTTAATTTTTCGTAAGATTGATTGCTGTTTGTGCTGCTTCTGCCATTGAAGTTGCAAGAATCAATTTGCTTTCTTTAAGGATATTATGGGCAGCTTCTTCATTAGTGCCAGTTAACCGAATTACAATAGGAATATCAACCTTCAGAGTATTTAGAGCTTCAATCAATCCTTTTGCCACATCATCACAACGAGTAATTCCCCCAAAAATATTTATCATTACAGCTTTAACATTTTTATCGCTGAGCAAGATATTCATTGCATCAATAACTTTTTGTGGATTTGAGCTGCCACCAATATCTAAAAAATTTGCAGGTTCTCCGCCATAAAATTTTATCAAATCCATTGTAGCCATTGCAAGACCTGCCCCATTTACCATACAGCCAATATTACCATTCAGACGAATATAGCTTAATCCTTTTGATTTTGCTTCCATCTCTTTTTCTTCATCAGGTAGAATTTCTCTCATCTTTTCTATATCAGGATGTCTATAAAGGGCATTATCATCAAAGTTGATTTTTGCATCAAGAGCCAGAACATTGCCTTTTTTGTCTAACACCAATGGATTTATTTCTGCTAAAGAAGCGTCATTTTCAATGTAACATCTATACAAATTTTGAATGATTTTTGCAACCTGTCTAACTATTTTTATATCATCAAATATTTTGAATGCAAGATTCCGAGCCTGAAAGTCAAATAATCCTCCATCAAATGGGTTAACATAAAGTTTATAAATTTTTTCTGGGGTTGTTTTGGCAACCTCCTCAATATCAATTCCTCCTGCGGAACTTACCATAAAAACGATACTCTTTGAATTTCTGTCATTAGTAATTCCAACGTAATATTCGCTTTTAATGTCTATTGCTTCAGACACGAGCACTTTTTCAACAGTTAGCCCTTTGATATTCATACCTAAAATTTGTGTACCAAACTGCTCTGCTTCGTCAGGATTTTTTGCGAGTTTAACACCGCCAGCTTTACCTCTTCCGCCGACTTGAACCTGAGCTTTAATGATTACATTTTCGTTAAATTTTAAGGTTGCTTGTTTTACTTCTTGAGGGGTATAACATAGAATTTCAGTTGGTGTAGGTATATTGTATTTTGAAAAAATCTTTTTTGCCTGATACTCATGAATTTTCATTTTTACTATCAGCTTTTTGAAATTTAGTGGGGAGTTACAAAGTCTGAAAATTACTTGTCAAGTGAAATATTAAATTTTAAAATTTTTTTGTTAAGTTATGTAATAGATGTAATCTTTTTAGAAAATCTAATCTTTTTTATGTGGAGTTATTCAAATTTCTAACTTGTTAATTCTTGTTTATATCTGGATTTATTTAAGTAGTACACATTTTTTATAATCAACAATAATTAAAATTTTTTTCAATTGACAAAAATTTTCATAGATACTGTTTAAGACAAAATGAAACCAAAAGCAATTGTAACAGGGTCAAATGGATTTATTGGTAGTAATCTTGTAAGAGAATTACTGTCTAAAAATTATGATGTAACATGCTTGGTAAGAAAAACATCAAATTTAGAATCCATAAAAAATCTTCCAGTAAAATTTGCTTATGGTGATTGTAATGATATTGAGTCATTGAGAAAAGGGTGTGAAGGTCAGGATTATGTTTTCCATTTAGCGGCAAAAGTAAAAGAAAAATCCAGGAAGAAATATTTTGAAGTAAATCTTGATGGCACAAAAAATTTATTAACTGCCATAAATGAACTCAATATAAAAAAATTCATATTTCTTAGTTCTCAAGCTGCTGCTGGACCATCAGAGAGCAAAATTCCAAAAACTGAGGAAGAATCTGAAAATCCTATCTCTTACTATGGCAAGAGTAAGCTGGCAGCAGAAAAATATGTTAGAAAGTATGCAAAAATTCCATGGACTATTATCAGACCTTCAAGCGTATTTGGACCTTATGATAAGGATTTCTACATCTATTTTAAATTAGTGAAAAAGGGCTTTGCACCTTTAGTTGGGTTTGGTGAAAAGTTTATTAGCTTGATTTATGTTGAAGACCTGTCAAATTTAATAATTAAAGCAACAGAAAACCCTAAAGCTAATTATCAAACATTCTTTGCTTCTGATGGAAATATATATTCATGGAATGATTTTATAGAGATATTAAAGAATGTTATGAAAAAAAAAGTGATTATACTTAAGATTCCTATGTCTTTTGCTTATACCACAGCATTTTTTAATGAATGCACAAAATATTTACACAAAAAACAAGCTACACTAAATCTACAAAAGGTAAAAGAAATGAAAATTAAATATTGGCTATGCAGTTCAGAGAAAGCAAGAAAGTTATTAAATTTTTCACCTAAGTTTTCTTTTGATAAAGCCTTACAAAAAACATATAATTGGTATAAAGAAAATAAATGGTTATAAGAAGGATTTGTCTTTTCATTATTTTTTTATTATTTTCAGTTTCAACTGAAGCCCAAGATATTCAACTCCAGGAATTTATTCAGTCTGATTCTTCATTAACTGATTCTCTTAGAATGCCTATTATTCCTGATAGCTCAAAAATAACGACTTATTCACTAAAAGAAGTAGAACAGCAAGTTCGAGCATTAGAAGATACATTCTTTAATTTTAACGATAAAGTTTTCCTGAGCAATTCAATATATAGATTTGGTAATAATTTTTATTTTCCGCCATACGGACAAACAGATTATAGTATTTACAATCTAAAACTGAACAATCTTTTTTTTGATTCAAATGATATACAAGGTTTATTATTTTATTACAACTTGGATAGAAAAGAAAATGATGAATATGAATTTTCATGTTTAGAAACGGATTTTGAGCCAACTTTATCAGCAATTAGTTTTGAATCAGGTTCTTATAACTTTGAAGATAAATATTTGAGTTTCCAGAAGAATAACTTTTTTAAGTTCTGCGACGCAAAACTGTTTGTTCACAGCGGAAAAAATAAAAGCCACTGGAACAATAAAAGCTATTTTGACAACATGGTTTTGCAGACTGAGAAAAATTTTGTCTCAGCCAAAATAAGATATAATTACTTAAAATTGTTTTCCACAAGAGACGGATATAATTTCGAAAATCCATGGTATTTAATAAAGTTTGGTGACCACTATTCAAGAAAAATGCAGACAATCTCTCACATTTTGGGTCTTTCACTTTTTGAAAATTTCATTGACCTTTCATATTTATATCAAACTGGATACGAGAAAATCTATGGTGATACATCTATCAAAAATAAGTTTTATCGTAATCAGATAAATCTGGGTTTCCATTTGCCAATTGAGAACTATGAGACTGATATCTACTTAAGAGCTGATATAAACGATTATGACCATTTTGATTATAAGGGAATTGTGAAGGATTATTATATCGTGCTAAAAATGAATTCCCCCGGGATTTTTTATGATTTTTATAAAATAAAACTTAGGAATGAGGTATATTTTTCAGGTCTGGATGATACTACTTATTTTTATCCGCAATTATTGTTTGATATTCCAATTACTGAGCAATTTTCAACCAATCTCTCCATCGGTGTAAAAGGTAAGCAATACTTTTTCCCACATTTTGGTTCGGTTCTAACACAAAACAGGTCAAAGATAGTATATGCAGATTTAGTAATAGATTATAAAAAACAAAATTATAAATTAGTTTTAAAACCATTTATTCATGAGATAAAAAATGATGTGCAGTTTATATGGGAATCCGCTGCAATATCTCCTGGGTATGAAGAAATTAGTAGATACAATGAATATGGAGCTGATGCCTTTGGAGAAGTATGCTTTGATTACTTTACAATTCAAAATAAGTTTAGATTGAATTTTAACTTTACAAAAAGACCAGACAATCTTGTTTATCGTCCAAAAATATTATTAAAATTATTATGGGATATAAGGCAAGATCTAAAGCATAATAATTTTATTTATGCAAAGTCCGTGCTTTCATATTTGAAGGAATTTAGAAATATTACTCTTGAAAAAGAGGAGGATGAGATTTTTCTTGATATTGAATGTGGTATAAATATTAATAGGTTTAGAATTTCACTCCTATTCAAAAATATTGTGAATCAAGATTATTTTATGGATAAAAATAATTATGTAAATGGTTATGGCACTTATTTGCAGATTCATTGGAATTTTATAAATTAGAATGATTTGGATAAAAATTTAGAAGAGTTAGTATGGAATGTAAAATAAAGGAAAATCTGAAACATTGCAACTGCACATATCCTTGTGACAAAAAAGGGAAATGTTGTGAATGTATCGCTTATCACAGAAGATTGGGCGAGCTGCCCGCCTGTTATTTTACAGAAAGTGAGGAGCGAACTTATGACCGCAGTATTGAATATTTTGTCCGTTTACATATAAAATAACACATGGGAAAGAAAGAGTACTTTGTAATCACTGGTGATGTTGTTGGCTCATCTCTTTTCAAAGGAGAGGGGAGGAAAAATCTCCATAATGCGTTAGTGGAAAGTTTGCAGTTTATTAGGGAAGAATATGCTGATAATTTTCTTTATGATTTTGATATTTTTCGAGGTGACTCTTTTCAGAATGTCTTAAAATCTGGTTCCACTGTCTTTTCTATCTGTTTGAAATTAAGATTGAAACTTGCAATTATGATGCATCCACAATCTATTGATTTTAGAATCTCTATTGGGTATGGCACAATTGATATGCTACCAGAACAAAGAGCCTCCATTGGAGATGGCGAGGCATACAGATTTTCTGGAGAAATGCTGGAAAATCTTTCAAAGAATAAGTATAGAAGAATAGCAATGAAAACTTCTGATGCCCATTTAAATAATCTTTTAGAAGGATATTGCATACTTTTTGATAAGGCAACGGTTGGCTGGAGTTTTGAACAAAAGGAAGCTGTATTCTGGAAAATGCAGGGATTAACAGAAGTGGAAATTGTAAAAAAATTAAAAGGGAAGCCCATCGCACAAAAAAATGTTTCAAAGCGACTAAAAACTGCTGAGTGGAAACAACATGTAAAACCATCGCTGAATATGATTGATCACTTTCTTAGAGATGTATCCAACCCGTCTGGTCGCCTGTCCCCCGATATATTGGGAGCCAAGACTGACCGAGACTGAAAAAGAAATTTAATGTAAAGAATTTTTAGCTGATATGAGATATAGTTTGTTAATAAAACCGTCTTTCATATACCCCAAAGGGGGTATATTTAGCAAATATACCCCAAAGGGGGTATATTCTTATTTAACAACTAATCTGGGTTGTATTTTCATTTTACAACCTATTGGGGTTGTATTCATATTTTACAACCCATCGGGGATGTATTTCGGATTTACACCCTGTTTGGGGTGTGTTTTGCATTTACACCCTGATTGCGGTGTATTATATATTGTCAATTAAGAGATGATTATTCTATTAAACCTGTTACTTGCACACTTTATAGCAGATTTCCTCCTGCAAAACAAGTATCTTGTAGAAACAAAAAAATATTCTGCATTGCCTATATTACTGCATAGCCTTATTGTAGGTATAATATCATTTATCTTTGTTAGAATGCTTGGGATTGCAGCACTTATCTTCATTTCACATTTTATCATTGATTTTGCAAAAAATAGAGTCACAAAGCATATTGCAAAAAGTTCAATTAAAAACCAATTTTATATAACCAAGATTTTACTTTTTATAATAGACCAAACTCTTCATATTGCTGTAATTATATTTTTACTCTTCATATTTAAAGATCGCATTTTATATGTTTCTTATTTACAAATTCCTGAAAATTTTTCAATAATTGGTATAGCTTACCTCATTACTATATGGGTTGTCGGCATCTTAATAGGTTTTCTTAAAAAGCCCTACGAGATGCAAATAAAAACAGATAATGAATGTGGACTTACAAGCGGTGGGAAAATTATTGGGCAGTTAGAGAGATTTATTATTTTGACAATGATTCTTACTAATAATCCAATTGGCATTGGTTTTATTTTTACCGCAAAATCTATCTTTAGATTTGAAAGTTTGAAAAAGAGAGAATTGGCAGAATATATTTTAATTGGAACTTTATATAGCTTTGTATTCGCTATTACTATTGGCTATTTAACAAAGTATTTACTAAAGGTGATGGCTAGATAATTATGAAAAACAAAACCTTTGCAAGCATTGAAGATGCTGTTAATGAAATAAAGAATGGCAAGATGGTCATTGTTGTTGATGATGAGAATCGTGAGAATGAAGGCGACTTGATTATGGCAGCAGAAAAAATAAATGCAAAAAGTATAAATTTTATGATAACTCACGCTCGTGGTTTGATTTGTGTTCCTATGATTGAAGAGGATTTACAGAGACTAAATATCTCTTTGATGACAGCTGAAAACACAGAAAGGCATCGCACACAATTTACCATCTCTGTGGATGCTAAAGAGAATACAACTACAGGGATTTCTGCTTATGACCGCGCAGAGACTATCAAGGTTTTAGCCAATCCTGACTCCAAGCCAGAAGATTTGCAAAGACCTGGTCATATTTTCCCACTTAAAGCCCAACCTGGCGGAGTACTGAAAAGAGCAGGTCACACTGAAGCAGCAGTAGATTTGGCAAAGATTGCCGGATTGAGACTTGCTGGTGTTATATGCGAAATTATTAAAGATAATGGTGAAATGGCTCGCTTAGCTGACCTTAAAATATTCGCTGAAAAGCATAATTTGTCAATAATTACAATTCAGGATTTGATAAAATATCGCCAGAAAAAAGAAAAGCTTATATTCCGCGTTGCTGAAGCAGATCTACCAACGAAGTTTGGTCACTTCAAAATTATTGGCTATGAAAGTCCGATTACAGCTGAGCATCATGTTGCTCTTGTCAAGGGTGATGTGGCGGGTAAAAAGAATATTCTGGTTAGAGTCCATTCAAAATGCTTGACAGGAGATACCTTTCATTCACTCCGTTGTGATTGTGGAGAGCAGTTAGAAAATTCAATGTTGGCTATTGAAAAAGAAGGACTAGGTGTTCTCGTGTATATGCATCAAGAAGGCAGAGGTATTGGCTTAATCAATAAAATAAAGGCGTATCATCTGCAAGATATGGGTAAAGATACAGTGCAAGCTAATGAAGAATTAGGGTTCAAAAGCGACCTAAGAGATTATGGATTAGGAGCACAAATCTTAAAAGATTTAGGACTTTCCACTATTAGAATCTTAACCAATAACCCTAAAAAAGTTATTGGATTGAGAGGATATGGTATAGAGATTGTGGAAAGGATATCTATAACTTCAAAGCCGCATAAGAAGAATATAAATTACCTGAAAACTAAAAAGAATAAGATGGGACATCTATTGGATGTGTAACTAAAAGAGTCATAAATAGTCATAACGCTTCGCTGTCAAATGGCTTCGCCGTCAAAACGCTTTGCTGTCACTTGACACTACAAAGGGAGCTTATGACTTTATTTGACACACCGAAGGTGCAATTATATAAAATGAAAATAAATAAATTATTAATAGTCTTTCTTATAATTCTTATATTCCCTTTAACTATTGTAGCTAAGGTTTCTTATCCAAGACCAACAGGATTTGCCAATGATTTTGCAGGTGTTTTATCCTCTGAAGCATTACAAAAAGTAAATAACATAGCTATAGAATTGAAACAGAAAACAGGCTTTGAACTATCCTTAGCAATTGTGGAAGATATGCAAGGAGAAGATTATTATACTTATGCTACTAAACTGTATGAAAATTGGGGCATTGGAGGCAAGGGTGATGCTGGTGCCTTACTTTTTATTGCAGTTAAAGAAAGGAAAATGAAGATTGAAACTGGCTACGGTGCAGAAGGCTTTCTGCCAGATGGGTTATGTGGAGAAATAGCAGATAAATATATTGTTCCATATTTGAAAAATAATGATTATAATTCTGGAGTGGTAAATGGAATAGCTGTAATCGCTTCAGTTACTGCTGATTATTATGGTGTTCAACTCACTGGAATTCCTGAAGGTTATGGTAGAACAAGATCTTCTGGAATAAATATTATTAGACTTATAATTGGATTTGTGATAATAGCACTTTTCCTTGGTGGTAGAATAGGTCTTTTTCCATTCCTTTTATTGAGTGGTTTTGGCGGTTTAAGGAGTGGTTGGGGTAGTGGCTCAGGCGGATTTGGTGGATTTGGAGGTTTTGGAGGATTTGGCGGTGGACTTAGTGGAGGAGGTGGTGTTGGGAGGAGTTTCTGATGCACTGGTATTTCATCATTTTGATTTTCTTTCTTAATATTCTTTTTGGAGTTGGATTATTTTACGCACTGCTTATCATAATTTTTCATCCAAAAAGGAAAAAGCATTTTCTAGGTATTCAGCTACCAATTGGAATTATCTATAAATTAAAAAATAAATTAACAGAATATATAGCAAAACAGTTTGAAATATATTTAGAATCCAATCCTGATGAGTTGCATAAATCCAAGCCGAAAGAGTTCGCAGAAAATATCTCCCGAAAGATTACAGATGGACTTTCTCACAATAAATGGTTCAAATACCTTCCAAATTTTCTTGCTAATCCAATATTGAAACTGGTAAAAGAATTATCCTATTACTTCTTTGAAGAATTACTTTGCAGTTTTATACCCAGTTTGGCTCAGAAATATAAGATTAAAGAGAAAATCTTTGAACTGCTATCAGACGAAAACATCCATCTTGTTGAATTAAAAGCGAAATTCTATCTTACAAAACCGCTTGTAATAATTGGGGCAATTTTTGGATTTATATTTGGAGTTTTTAATATGATATTGATGTTTATTTTTTAGCGATAAGTTAATGATAAAAATGATGAATTAATGAAAAATAATAATATAAGGTAGGTATTTTATGAAAAAGTGCATAATATTTGTTTTAATAATTTTCGTTTCATCAATTACCTTCGGTGAAACACTTGATATTCATCAAGTTATCTCAATTGGATTGGAAAATTCATATGATATGAGTTATCAAAACTATAATCTACAAACTTCTAAACAGAGTCTATACTCCTCCTATTTTACGCTTTTACCTTCTGCACAATATTCAATTTCAAATACAGAAACAAAAAATAGTTCAGTGAAAACGGGAAGTATTTCATTCTCAGAATCTATTTCATCAAATGATTGGAGGTATTTTGACATTAAAAAAAGTCTATCTACTTTAAAGCAACGAGAAATTGAATTACAGCTCACCAGAAGAAATTTTATTTATAATATTATTAAGTATTATATTGATGTTCTACAGAATAAAAAATTGCTTGATGTGGTAGGTCAGGAAGTAAAAATTGCTAAAAGAAATCTTGAAGAAACCAAAATTCTTTTTGGCCACGGTAAAGTTTCAGAACTGGAATTGCAACAAGTAGAAATAAGCCTATCACGCATACTCATTGATTCGCTTAAAGCCTGGAATAATCTTATAAATAGCAAAATGGAGTTATGCTTTGCTATAAATATTGAATATAACAATATTTATGATTTTACTGAATTTGATTATGAATTTTTCACACCAGAGGATTTTGTTTTTTCTGAAGATAAAATACTCAGCATAGCCTATGAGAAGGAGAATTCCAAGCAAGTTAGGAGAGATTATAATCAAAATAAGTTGTCTTTTTTGCCTACCCTTTCTTTCTCAATTAATAAAGACTCGGGCTGGAAAGAAAAAAGTATTTTTGATTTTGATAATTCATCTAATCCGATTAAATATTCTTTGTCTCTATCATATCCTTTACTAAGCCCAATTACAAATCTTCCAGACCATAAAAAACATAAGTATCAGTTAAATAAAGCTGTACTTCAGTTGAATAATACAATAAAGGAAAATAAGAAGGATTTTAATTTTGCACTAATGAATTTTAAGCAGTCAAAAGAATACTTTTCATTGTCAAAAAAACAGGAGGACCTTGAGAAAATTCATTTTGAGATAGTAAATGAAAGATACAGATTAGGGCAAGCAGATTTAACCGAACTGGAAAATGCCAGAAAAGAATTGTTTCAAATCAAAAATGAAAAAATTCAAGATTATTATAATTTAATCCTTTCTCAGGAACAGTTAAATCTAATATGTAATAATAAAATGTTAAAAGAATATTAATTAATGTCTGGTGAACAATTTATTTATAATGTTAAATTACCAATTTCCAATGCAAAATAAAATGTCCAATATCAAATGGCCAAAACCGATACCAGTAAGACGATTTGCGATTTTGTCATTTTACCTGCTTTTTTCACCGGGAACTAATTAGTGTCCATCCGTAAACTCGACTTTCGAGTCGTAAGGAGCTTGCGACGATCCCGACTTGTCGGGAAGACAGTTTTAATATGCCCTTTACCTCGACTCGTCGTTCCCCCGATACGGTCATTCTTCCCTACGGGGTAAACTTACGACTCGAAAAAACCTACTTTACGGACAGATACTAATTAATGTCTGTTAATAAACTCAAAACCTTGCGATTCCGACATATCGGGACGCAATGGTTAATTTCAATGATAGAAACAGTGTAGGAGAACTATGAAGAAATTTGTTTGGATTGTAGTTGTAATAATTGCGATTGTTATTTTGGTTTTGGTGATATCAAAAGGTAAAAAGGAAGAAGCATCAAAAGGGAAATTGGATAAAGCTGAAACTGCAGTTGTCAAACTTGGTGATATTTCTATAATTCTTGATGAAGTTGGTGAAATAATGCCAATAAAAGAGGTAAATGTTAAATCAAAAATTAGCGGAAAGATTAAAAAATTGTATGTTGAAGAAGGCGAGTTAATTCATGAAGGTGATATCATTGCAGAGGTTGAACCTGATATGCAGCAAGCACAAACTCTATCCAGAATTAAAAGTAATCTTCAGACAGCACAGATTGAATTGGAAACTGCGCAGAAGAATTTTAACTCTGATAAAAAATTGTATGAAAAAGATTTTATATCAGATGATGAATGGTTTGAATCTCAGAATGCTCTAAAGAGAGCTAAGATAAACTATCAATCCGCATTAGAACAATATCAATTAATTCAAGAGATTGGAATTACAGAAGAAAATCTAAAAATTACTGCCCCGGTTTCAGGAACCATTATCAGCAAAAATGTAGAAGAAGGCGAGATGGTGGTTTCCAGTGAATCTTATTCTGGTGGAACAGTGATATTGACCATTGCTGATTTATCAAAAATGATTATTCTTGCTGAAATTAACGAGATTGATATAGGTAAAATATCTATAGGCCAACTCGTTGATATTTCAATAGAGGCTTTTCCTGATGCTGATTACAAAGGAAAGATAACTCATATTGCTCCAATGGCTAAGATTGGAAATAATAATATCCGTGTGTTTGATATTAAAATTTCTATAAAAAATTTAACCCCAAATCTCAAACCCGGAATGAGTGCAAATGTTACAATAATTGGCAAAACAAGTAACGATGTTATTACAGTTCCGATTCAGGTAATTTTCCAGGATGAGAATGGAAACAATATTGTATATAAAGTAAAATCGGATACATTGATTACTCCACAAATTGTAAAAACCGGTATTAATGACCTTGAAAAGGTGGAAATAATTGAAGGAATTGCAGTTGGAGATACTATATCATTGAAAGAAAAACCGAAAACAGATTCTGAAAATGATAAAAGAAGAGGAAGAATAAGGATAAATTAAAAGATTAGCCTTGCGAAGGTTGAGAACCTTCGCAAGGCTTATTGAAAGGAAGGGAAAAACAATGAAAAAGATATATTACATATTTCTGTTTTTATTACTCTTACCGATTTGTTTATCAGCAAATCCGGTCACAGCCGATGATGTTGAACAGGCTGTGAAAACGCAGCTTGCTTATAAAAATAAATCGGTTGAATATTCAATCGCAGAAATTTCTGTTATTGAAGACGAGAATAATCAGACAAAACTGTGTTTTATCGCAGACCTCCAGCCTAAAGGGTTTATTGCTCTTTCTTCGGACACCGATATTACACCAATTATTGCATATTCATTTAGAAATAATCTGATACGCGACGAGGAAAATCTTCTCTATTATATGATAAAAAAAGATATGGAATTCAGATTAGAAGCAAAGCCACAATTCACTTCTGAGAAGATTAAAGCCAATAACACGCTTTGGAAGAGTTATATTTCTGAAAATATTAAAGAACTAAAAAACAAAGACTTTCAACAGTGGCCTGAACCGGGAAGTACTTCCACAAGCGGTTGGATTGAAACTACATGGAACCAAAGCTATCCATACAATATGTTTTGTCCAATTGACCCAGCCACAAACGGAAGATGCGTCGTGGGCTGCGTTGCAACTGCTATGTCTATGCTCATTAATTATCATGAATATGTTGGGGATGTGAGCTTTAATTATTACGAGGACCAATATTGGAGTGGTAGAATACACATAGATTCTGATAGTACTCTTTATGACTTTCCAAGTTTTAGTGCCTTAAATATATATCTTGATACATTAAAAGCACATTACCAAAATAGTTTGCCTTTAACCAACGAAGATATAGCGGCTCTATGTTTTGCTTGTGGAATTTCAGTTCAAATGTGGTATAGTTCTTCTGGTTCAGGATCCTCGACTCAGCTCGTTGAAGATGCATTGCTTAATAAATTTGGTTACGATTCTGCAGAGTGGATGGATTCCAGTGAATGGCATTTCTATGACTCTTTAAGTACTAATATGATAAATGCAAAACCAGCAGAAATTTCAATATATCAATCAGGATATGAGGGTGGCCATGCAATAAATTGTGATGGATACAATACAGATGATTTTTACCATCTAAATTTCGGATGGGGTTCAAGTAATCCTGGAGGAGCAAATACAATCAATGCATGGTACTCTTTACCCCAAGGTATGCCAGTAGGATATTGCATTGTTGGTGGCGCTGTCCTTAATATTGAAGGTGGAGATAGACCTGTAACTGTATCAGGAACCGTCTATGCCAATGGTGTAAGTCCAATTGGAACTAACATCACATTTGAAGGAGATTATAATTATTCAACTACTGTTGAAGATTCAAATGGTTTTTATCAAATACCTACTGTGTTTCCAGGATATTACACAGCAAGTGCGCTTTTGGGTAGATTGTATTATCAAACGAAAGAAGTTTATATTGATTCAACTCATTCTGTTATTGATTTCAACTTATTCAATTATGAAAGTGTTACAGGTGTGGTTTCTGTAGAAGGTGGTGCTGACCCAACAGGAACAATAATTAATTTTGTTGGCGATTACAATTACTCTACAGTAGTTGATAGTTTAAATGGTGAATATGAAATTTTAGATGTAATGCCTGGACACTATACTGCTACAGCAACCCTTAATAGAATTTATTATCAAACAAAAGAGGTTGATATTGATAGTACAAATATGATAATTGATTTTGATTTGGCAAATTACAACTACCAATCAGTATTGAAGTATTGTGGAGACCCATCTATTTTATTTGAGCTGCCGTATGAATATACTTTGCAAGTTGCTGCCAGATTTACCGACGAGGAACTCGGAGATAATATTGGAGATATAATTGGCAAGGTTTCATTTTATTCTCCTGCCGCTTCTGATTTTTGTCTTATTACAATTAAAATTTATGAAGGTGGTTCACCAGCAAATCCTCCGGGAGAATTGGTTTATGAAGCACCTATGGGGGTTTTTCCTGCTGATACCTGGGTAGATCATTATCTTGAAACTCCTATTGAGATTTTACCCCTTACAGAATATTGGGTTGGGTATGAGATTTATACTTTAAATGGTAAAGTTGGATGGATGGATGAAGGTCCGATGGCACCCGACAAGGGAGCTTGGATATGTCCATCTGGCTGGGTTTGTCTTTCTGTGAATCCTGATTTGGACAGGAACTGGCTTATTGAGATGACTTTATTTTCAACTACATCCGTAGATTCACATCCATCAAGTATTTCTAATGAGATTATTATGCAGAATTATCCCAATCCATTCACTATCTCAACCACGATTTCTTTTAATTTAGCCACCAGTCTTCGCTACGCTATGCCCAGGGAGGCAGAGTTAAAAATTTATAATATAAAAGGTCAACTAGTTAAAGAATTCAAAATGCAACCCCCGATTTACTCGGGGGTAAAAGGTAAAAATATTGAAGTGATTTGGGATGGAAGCGATGATGAGGGAAAGCAACTTTCAAACGGAATCTATTTTTATCAAGCGTCCATTGGAGAAATTAAATCTCAATTTAAAAAAATGTTGCTATTGAGATAATAAAAAATTAGAAAAACTTGATAAAATTAAAATATAAAGAAAAAATGAATAAGATTTATAAATCAAAAAATAATGATGAACAAAAAGAAATGGAATTTGAACTGGATTATTTGCTTTCTCTTACAGTTGAAGAAAGATTTCAAATGATGTTTGAAAAATCCAGAATTATCAAGGATATATTGGTTAGAAATGGACACCGAAAAGCTTTTGAAATTATTAAAAGAAAATAAAGCTGATTTTGTTGTTATTGGAGCTACTGCTTTCCCGGTTTATGGTTATTCAAGAGCAACTCTTGATTTGGATATTTTCATCAGACCCACAAGGAAGAATGTGGAAAGAGTTATGAAAAGCCTTGAAGAATTTGGATACGATATATCGGATATAAGTATTAAGGATTTTTTGGAAAAGAAAGTATTAATAAGACAATATATTTTAGAAACAGATATTCATCCATTTGTAACAGGTGTAGAGTTTGAAGATGTTTGGAAAACTAAAGTAAAAGATAAAATCGGGAATGTTGAGGTATATTTTGCATCATTGGATAATTTGATAAAAATGAAAAAATCTGCAGGAAGAGCAAAAGATATTGAAGATTTAAAATATTTAGAAAGAATTAAAGAACTAAAACATAAATAAAATGAAATACCATAGCATATAACATGAGATATGCAAAATATGGAAAATTCACCTAACTTGTCATTCCCGTGTAAACGGGAATCCAGTAGGAATAAAGGTTTGTGGATTCCCAATCAAGTTGGGAATGACAAGCGAATGCTATTTTGCAGATCTCATTAGCATATAACAAGATCGGAGGAATAAAAAATGGCAAAACTAAAATTAAGCCTTGAAAATCTGGATGAGGTGTTTCCACCTGATTTCACACAGGAACAAATAGCCAGAGCTAAAACACTATTTCTGAAACGATTGGCAGAAAAGTCTCATAGTTACTATGGCGGAAAGATTCAGACTGCACCAAAAGCATCAGTCTTTGGATTCAACTGGTTTAATATTTGGTATACCCCTGGAGTTTCTAAAATATCAACAACAATACGAGATGATAATGACACCTCTTTTGAACTTACAAATAGAGGAAATTTAGTTGCAGTGGTAAGCGATTCTACCCGCGTGTTAGGCGATGGAGATTGCACCCCTCCAGGCGGAATGGGTGTGATGGAAGGAAAAGCATTCTTAATGAAATATCTGGGTGGAGTTGATGCTGTTGCCTTGTGTGTAGATAGCTATAATGAAAAAGGAGAGCATGACCCAGACAAGATAATTGAATTTGTGAAAATGATTCAACCTAGCTTTGGCGCCATTAATCTTGAGGATATTTCTCAACCTAATTGCTACAAAGTTCTTGATACTTTACGAGAGGAATGCATTATCCCTGTCTGGCATGACGATGCACAAGGAACTGCTTCTGTAACACTGGCTGGTTTACTGAACGCACTCAAACTTGTAAACAAGAAGTTATCTGATGTAAGGATTGTTCACTTTGGAGCCGGTGCCGCTAATACAACTATAGCCAGAATAGAGATATCAGCCGGAGCAAATCCTGAAAATATCATAATGTTTGATTCAAAAGGCGGCTTACATAAAAATCGCGATGATTTAAAGGCAGACCCGAGATTCTATCGTAAATGGGAACTTTGCCAGACAACAAATCCTGAATGTGTAAGTGATTTTCCAGATGCAATAAAAAATGCAGATGTTTTAATTGCTGTTTCAACTCCAGGACCTGATGTAATTAAGCAGGAATGGATTAAATCTATGGCTGAGAAACCCATTGTCTTTGCCTGTGCAAATCCTGTTCCAGAAATTTATCCTTATGCCGCAAAAGATGCGGGAGCATATATTGTTGCAACCGGACGAGGTGATTTCCCTAATCAGGTCAATAATTCCCTCGGATTTCCTGGCATTTTGAAAGGTGCTTTGATGGTTAGAGCAAAGAAAGTTACAGATACTATGGCTATTGCAGCAGCGCATTCTCTTGCAAATTATGCAGAAAAAAGAGGTATAAATCCTGATAATATAATGCCAAAGATGGATGAGCCTGGGGTATTCCCTCATGAAGCTGCTGATGTAGCAATGCAAGCTATTAAGGATGGTGTTGCCAGAGTTGAGATAACAAGAGAACAAGCTTATGCAAAAGCAGATGCAGATATAAACTATGCCAGAAAGATGACAGATATGTTGACTGAACAAGGCTTTATTAACCCTCCACCTCAAGAGATGCTTCAAGAAGCACTTGATTGGGCAATAAAGAAAGTCTTATAATATCATTTAAAGCCTTATATGTATAAGAAAACCCCTGCAAGATCTAAAGCAGGGGTTTTCTTAAAGCATTAAATAATTGAAAGAATTGTATTTTATTATAATAAACTGTTAACATTATAAATAATTTTATCTCTTTAGGTAATATTTTGTTTGACAATTTATTCTTTACTCACTGCAGAAGGCAATATGAAAAAGGATTCTCAAGGAAAGATTATTAAAGAGAGCGATGCTCTTGAAATAGTGAAAGTTAAAGAGTCTAAGGTGGATGATGCTGGTGATTATCAGGAATCCCCTGTTTATATTTATTATGAATGGTGCAAAAAATGTGGAATCTGCGTTGCTTTTTGTCCTACTGGCACATTAGCAAACCGAGAAGATGGAGCACCTTATGTGAAGTATCCTGAAAAATGTATTCATTGTGAAAGATGTGATATGCTCTGTCCTGATTATGCAATAACAGGAGCTGCTAAAGGTGAGAGGAGGGCTAATGTCAAAAGGTAGAAAGCCAAAAAGTAAGCCTGTATTAATGCAAGGAAATGCAGCTGTTGCTTTTGGAGCATTGGATGCTGGAATGCGGTTCTTTGGCGGATATCCTATTACACCCTCAACCGAGATTGCAGAAATCCTTTCAGCAGAATTGCCTAAATATGGAGGCAAGTTTATTCAGATGGAAGATGAACTCGCAAGTATGGCTTGTATTCTTGGCGCAAATATTGCTGGAATGAAATCAATGACCGCTACCAGTGGACCAGGTTTCTCTCTTATGCAAGAAAATATTGGCTATGGTATGATTGCAGAAATTCCCTGTGTGGTGGTTAATGTGCAGAGAGGTGGTCCGAGCACAGGTTTGCCTACAAGCCCAGCTCAAGGTGATATTATGCAAGCACGGTGGGGGACCCATGGAGACCATCCTGTAATTGCCCTTTATCCTGATTCAGTCCTTGAATGCTATGAGCTTACTATCCGAGCATTTAATCTTGCTGAAAAGTATCGCACACCTGTAATTCTTTTATTGGATGAGGTTTTAGCTCATATGCGGGAATCTGTTATCCTGCCTCCAAAAGAAAAATTAAAAATAATAAATCGTATTAAACCTAATGTACCTCCAGAATGGTATAAGCATTACAAAAATGAACCAAAATATATTTCACCTCTTGCAAACTTTGGTGAAGGTTATCGTTTTCATATTACAGGACTTGCTCATGATGAAAATGGATTCCCGACTCAGGTGCCACGGGAAGTTGAAGCAATGATGAACCGTCTATTGAGAAAAATAACCGATAATCTTGATGATATTATTCAGATTGAGGCATTTGAAATGGACGATGCAGAGATTGCGATATTTGCTGCAGGTATTGTTGCTCTTTCAGCTAAAGAAGCTATTATAAAAGCAAGAGAAAAAGGTATCAAAGTGGGTTTGATTAGACCTCTTACTATCTGGCCCTTTCCAGACTTAGATGTTGAAATGATGTTAGAAAACACTAAAGCTGTGATTATTGCGGAGATGAATCAAGGACAGCTAATTAACGAAATTAAAAGGGTTACGAAATATGGGCACCATTCAAAGTTTATTAAGTTGCAAAAATATAATGGATTGATTATTACACCAGATGAAATTTTAGATAAAATTGCAGAGGTCAAATGAAAAATATTCCGCAGAAAGTTATTCATCAATATCTCAGACATCGTAAAAAGTTTCCTCATGTCTGGTGTCCAGGATGTGGAAATGGAATAATTCTTGGTGACCTTCTACGAGCAATCTATAATTTAGGAATTGAAAAGGATAATATTGCTATGGTCTCTGGAATTGGATGCTCAAGTAGAATGCCAGTATATGTTGATTTTAATACACTTCATACTACGCATGGGAGAGCAATTGCATTTGCTACTGGAATAAAACTATCAAAACCCGAGATGAATGTAATAGTTATTACTGGAGATGGAGATGCTGCAGCCATTGGAGGAAATCATCTAATTCATGCTGCAAGAAGAAATATTGACCTGACAATAATCATTATCAATAATAATATTTATGGAATGACGGGTGGGCAATGCTCACCGACAACGCCTCTGGGAAGATATGCTTCCACCGCTCCCTATGGTGCACTTGAACCGACTTTTGATCTTTGTGAACTGGCTCGTAGTGCCGGTGCAAGTTTCGTAGCACGAACTACTGCATATCATACAACTGAGGCAAGAGAAATTTTTGAAAAAGCAATTCTAAAGAAAGGTTGTTCCATTGTTGATGTCATTTCTCAATGTCCAATATCATATGGAAAGTTAAATAATTTTGGTTCTGCCGTTGAAATGTTAAAATGGCAGAGAGATAATACAATTCCAGTTGAAGCTGCTTCCAAACTTCCGCCAGAAAAAATTAAAGGGAAAATTATAAGAGGTATAATCTGTGACATAGATAAACCAGAATTTACTGAAGAATATAATAAATTGATAACTCGCTTAGCCGATGAATTAAATATTTCTAATAACAAAAGTGTTAATAAGAAAGTCACTGGCAAGGCAAATTCAAGAAATTAAAGCAAATATTAGTTACGAAAATGAAAGTTCAAGTTAGATTAAGTGGTAGTGGGGGACAGGGATTAATTCTCGGTGGAATACTTTTGGCCGAGGCAGCTATTCTGGATAGAAAACATGCTTTGCAATCCCAGAGCTATGGACCTGAATCCAGAGGAGGTTCAAGCCGTGCTGATGTTATTATAAGTGATGAAATAATCTATTTCCCAAGAGCAGTAAATCTTGATATTCTACTTTGTCTTACCCAAGAAGCTGCTGATAAATTTATAGATAAGTTAAAACCTACAGGAACTTTTATTTACGACTCATCACGAATCAGCATCAATCCTATTGAAGGCAAAGCTATTGGGATTCCATTTACTGAATTGGCAATCAAAAAATTTAAAACTGCAATTGTTACAAATATTATTTTATTAGCATTTACCTGTAAAATTACTAATGTTGTTTCCCTAAATGCTCTTAAGAAAGCCTTGAAAAAAAGAATTAAACCAAAATATGTTCAACTGAATCTTAAGGCTGTTCAATTAGGTGTTAAACTTGCGGAGAATTATTTATCGGAAAATTACTTAAGCTCATAAAAAAGTATAACAATTAAACACCAGATTTTTCAAAAGATTAGTTTGAAAATAAAACTATGATGAATTACTACGGAGGACACTAAATAATTTACATCTCTTATCTTGGTTTATCGTTTATCCCCGCAGACGCGGGGATTGCGTCCCGATAAATCGGGAGAAACGGTTTACGGGTAACGGAAAACGATTCGTCTAACGCTTAACGGATACCGATTCGAGCCACGCAACCTCAACCGTGTGAATTCATATATATGTAATATTTCATTCAAAAACAAAAATGTAAACTATTTAATGACCAGAGTAGTAATAATAAGATATTAAATTCTACGAGGTAGAAAGAATGAAAAAAATTGACCATATTGGAATCGCAGTAAAGAACCTTGACGAAGCAATAAATACTTATAAAAAGTTAGGTTTTACAGTTTCAGATATTGAGGAAGTTCCTTCTCAAAAGGTGCGGGTAGCTTTTATGAAAATTGGAAACAGCAGAATTGAGTTACTTGAACCGAGCAGGACAGATAGTCCAATTTCAAAATTCCTTCAAAAACATGGACAAGGAATACATCATTTAGCTATAGAAGTTGAAGATATTGAGAAAAAAATAGAATCTCTGGAAAATTCTGGAGTTAATTTAATATACCCCACTCCAAGACAGGGTGCTCATGGGGTCAAAATGACATTTGTTCATCCAAAATCTACGAATGGCGTCTTGCTTGAACTGTGTCAATATCTGTAG
>CAYNOU010000037.1:0-24323 GCA_964398885.1 uncultured Candidatus Cloacimonadota bacterium
TAAAACTCTTATGTGTGATATAATTTAGTTTATAAAAAAGTTTGGCAAGTAATTTATGGTTCTAAACTGATGATTGTTATCCAATAATTAGAATCTCAAATTTTTTAAAAGATTCAGATTAATATTAATTTTAAAAAAGTATTATTTTTTTATAATGTTTTCTTTTTTATGTTGATTTGAGACATTTTTATCCACAGCCCATACTCATTTGTCAATCCAGTTGGGAATCTATCAAGGTTTGTATCGTAAGGTTCAAACAAAAACGAACTGATAAAACAAATTGCAGATACATTGTTATTGGCTTTAGATCTCATATTAAATAAATTATCATTACAATAATCCTTTTTCCTTACAATATTCAGCAATTTCTATGACAATTTTTTCTTCAGCAATTTTCTCAAAATTATGACCCAATTCATCACGAACTAATACACTAAAATTAGGTTTGTTATCACCATTTAAAATAGACTCTATTATGTCATCAATTTGATAATTGTATGATATTTTTTTGCCAACTTGTATTGGTTGCCCGAACTTAGGAATTAATTTTTCCATTAAAATATCATTAGGAAATGTTAATGGAATATGATATTTTTTTATATCGTTTTTTAAAGTACAAAATTTAATAGAATCAATGTAATTAATTTTATTACCGACATTTAACACATCAATTTGGATTGTTCTCATCTCATCATCAAAATCAAAAACACCAGAATAGCCTTTATAGACACTTGAAAAATATAACTTAATCTCAAACTTAAAATCATTATTTTGCAGTGGTTCTGCTGAATTATTAATTTTATTTATGTGCAAATCCAATTGCTTTTTTAATATAAGAATTAGTTGATCGTTGCTGCTGAATTTCTCGGATATTTGTTCATTTGCAATAATTGATTCTCTTAATTTTTTTATAGCCAATATATCGTCATTAATCTCATCGGGATCAATACTCGCTTTTTTAAACATTACTAAGATTTCTGGTTTACCAAATTTCTTAAAATTTTCATAAGCAAGTTCATATTCTTCATTAGTAAACTTTCCGACTTTTTTATGAAACAAACAAATAACAAAATCTGATTTTAAAAGTTCATCGTTGAAACGATTTTGTACTCTATTAGTATGAAAAGTATGTTCCAAATCCTCCCATATAATTAAATCAAGAAATAAATCCCTATCTATTAAAATTTTATTTTCTCGATTTATAAATACCTCTATCTCCTTACGTTCATCTTTGAGTTCACCTGAAGATGCTAAAAAAATTCTAAGTCTTTTCATATTTTTTCCTTTTGTTCCTTATTGCCAATAACGTACCAGCATTCTGCAGTATCAGAATGATTCAACCCAAAACAAACCAATCAAAGTTTGAATCGTAAGATTCAGACATAGCCAAACCACGAAACCCAACCGCAGACGCAATGTTATGCTCCAATCATAATCATCATTATTTTTTCTTTTTCCCTAATTCAAGAGCCATGTTGATAAATGGTCCAATTGATTTACCTAATACAGCCATTCCTGCTTCATGAACATCTTCAATTTTATAACGACCTTTCGCTGCACCATTTAAGGCATAATCATAGCCATCTATACTAACAATACACCAGAATTTTTCTCTGCATTCTATAATTATCTCATCTTTATAAAACGGCCATTCTCCGCGAAAATCGTTTTTTGTGATCTTTTTACTAACGAAGTTTTTGTTGGTCTTTCTTTCAATCTCATCAGTTAAAGTTCGTTTGTGTGATTTAATTTCTTTTTCATTATAATTTGTTGTATTTTTTCTATAATCGGTTGTACCTAAATCATCGTCCATTAACATTAAAAATGGATAAACAGCTGGGGAGAATTGTAAGGCTAATTTACCAAGATCACCGAGAGTAAATTGTCTTGAAATTGCTCTAACGAATCTTTCTAATTTAATTATTATTGTTCTAGCTATAGTGTCCATAACGTCTTTTTGTTTTTCATAATCGTTAAAGTTTTTAATAAGCTCTTTATCTTGTAATAACAAGCTTGTTTCGAATTCTTCCCACATAGCTTTTACATCAATACTTGGATTATTTTCACCTGTAATTACATCCAAATTGTAATAACGAGCAAATTTTCCAAATTCTGATAATAATTCCATTATATCATGGAGTTCTTTATCGTTGGTTAAGTACTCTAAATCGGCTTTTAATACAGGAATATTTTTGGTTTTATAATAATTGTTAAGAATATGTTTTTTGATTTTCAATAAATCGTGTTTAAGTATATTTTTAAAAAGTTTAGGGTCTGGATAACTCTTATGAACCTCAAGATGGCCTAAACAGATATGACATTTCATTAATCGCTCAAATCCACTTGAAATTAACTGAAATGGTAGATAATAAAAGTCATTTGCCATATCTAAATTCTGATACTCACCTAAACCTAATTTTATCAAGTTTATTGACGTTTGCAATTCTTCATTAAGAGCTAAATCTTGATTTAAAGTATTTTTCATTTTTTTTTCCTATTTATAATGGGCATAACATATGCATACCAATCCAAACAATTTGTTGTACAATAACTTTTTCATTGAAGATATTATACAACTCATCAATTCTCCAATAATACCAATTTCAAATTTTAAAAATATTTTAATGTAAAACTAAACGATTTTATTTTACCAGAACCTGTTTCTTTTATTGTTTCATCACCCAATTTTATTGAAGAATAATCTCTTTTGAAACTAAAATTTAAAATTTCAATATGATCTTTAAGGATTTCTTGTATTTCAGGGATATTATTGATGTCGTTGTCTGAATAACCATCTAAAACACACGGATTATTTTCATCAATCTTTCTTAAAATACTTTCAATTTTCTTTCTATAGTTCATTCCACATTCCCTTGTGAATCAGTCTTGATAAGCCAAACATCATCTTCTCCTGCACCGTATGATTCTGTATAACCTATTATTATAAAACCTCCGTCATAAGTATTTGATACTGAACTACCTCTTTCATTATCACTTCCTCCAAAGGTTCTGTTCCATTCTTCATAGCCATATGCATCAGTTTTAATTAACCATACATCTTGTTCTCCTGCTCCGTATGATTTTGTAAGTCCTGTTATTATAAAACCACCGTCTTCTGATTGAGATACTGAAAAACCATAATCACTTTCACTTGCCCCAAAAGTTCTGTTCCATTCTTCATTACCCTGAGAGTCTGTCTTTATTAGCCATACATCACTTTCACCTGATCCAAATGAATATGTATATCCAGTTATGATATAACCGCCATCATCTGTTTGAGCTCCTGAACGACCAAAATCATCATCACTTCCACCAAAGGTTTTATTCCATTCTTCATTCCCATAAGCATCAGTCTTGATTAACCATACATCATAGCCACCACTTCCATAACTTGTCTGTCCTGTTATTATAAATCCCCCGTCA
The DNA here is from genome assembly GCA_964398885.1 of uncultured Candidatus Cloacimonadota bacterium. Lineage (GTDB taxonomy): Bacteria > Cloacimonadota > Cloacimonadia > JGIOTU-2 > JGIOTU-2 > JAGMCF01. The sequence goes on from CAYNOU010000037.1 coordinate 3,424, forward strand.
TTGGTCTGACATACAGATAATCCAGTTTCATTAGTGGTTCCACCAAAAGTTCTGTTCCATTCTTCAATGCCATTTGCATCAGTTTTTATTAACCATACATCACCATGATTACCCCATACGATTGATCCTGTTATTATAAAACCGCCATCATCTGAAGAAGATACAGAATTACCACTAGATCGAGAACCTAAAGTAAATGTTTTGTTCCATTCTTCAATGCCATTTGCATCAGTTTTGATTAGTCGAACAATACTATAACTTACTGCTCCGGATGATTGAGTATAGCCTGTTATTACAAAACCTCCATCATAAGTTGGTGATACTGATTTGCCATAATCCCAATCACTTCCACCAAAGGTTCTGTTCCATTCTTCATTGCCAAGGGCATCTGTCTTTATAAGCCAAATATCTGAATTACCAACTCCGTAGGAAAATGTATAACCTGTTATTATAAAACCACCATCATAAGCCTGAGATCCTGAATAACCATGTTCTTCTACACTTCCACCAAAGGTTTTTGTGAATGTGTTAAATATTTCTATCTCTGGCTTTGAAGAAATGTAATCTTCATAAAATGAATAGATTCTATAAAAATAACTATTGTTAATTAAATCAACATTTTCATCTGTCCATTCAGTAGTGTTTTCATTAAGGGTTGCATATTCTATCTGCCAATTTTCATCTCTCACTTTTTTGTCAATTTTAAATCCTTCTTCCCCAATGCTATTATCACTCCAGTTTAATTTAATAGAAGTTATGGATAATATATCATATATAAGGTTTGATGGTGCAGGTATATTATTATCTATTTCACCAGTTTCTATAAAGTTCGAAATATTATTGCCACAATACGCATAAACCCTATATTGAATTATTTCATTTATTTCAGCATTCTCATCAGTCCATTCTACAATATTTTCTCCAACAATTGCATAATCCAACTGCCATTCATTTTCTCCAACTTTTTTATCAATTTTAAAACCATTCTCACCAATAGAATTATCTGTCCAATTTAGTATTATACTGGAAATTGTTAATTTCTGGTATGTTAAATTTGATGGGACTGGAATTGAATTATCAATTTCGCCAGTTTCAACAGAATACGAAATATTATTTACACAGTAAGCATAAACCCTATATTGAATTATTTCATTTATTTCAGCATTCTCATCAGTCCATTCTTCTATATTTTCTCCTAAAATTGCATATTCCAACTGCCATTCATTTTCTCCAACTTTTTTATCAATTTTAAAACCATCCTCACCAATAGAATTGTCTGTCCAATTTAGTATTATACTGGAAATTGTTAATTTCTGATAGGCTAAATTTGACGGTGCGGGAAAAGTATTATCTATCTCATCTGTCTCAATAGAAGCAGAAATATTATTTCCACAGTAAGCATAAATCCTATATATAATTGTTTCATTAATCTCAGCATTTTCGTCTGTCCATTCTTCAATATTTTCTCCAATTATTACATAATCTAACTGCCATTCATTTGCACCAACTTTTTTATCAATATTAAACCCATCCTCACCATTAGAATTATCCGTCCAATTTAGTTTTATGCTGGAAATTGTTAGTTTCTGGTATGTTAAATTTGTTGGAGCAGGAAAAACAATATTACTGTTTGATTCAATCTTTGTGGAATTGTATTCTTCATAATATCCGTAAACTCTATAATAAACAACATCATAATTTCTTCCTAAAGTAGAGTCAGTCCAGGTAGTAATATTTGGGTCAACATTTCCAATTTCATTTACCCATTCTTCTTCATCAATTTTTCTATCTATCTTAAAACCCTGTTCAAAATTACTGTTGTCATCCCAATCTAATTTGAAAGTATGCACATTTAGCTGTTCAATTTGTAAGTTACTTGGAGCAGGTAAAGTATTTATATCAGCTTCAATATAACCGGAATGGTCGTCTCCTATATAAGCGCAAACTTTATAATAATTTACAATTCCAGGAATAACATTTTCATCTGTCCATTCTTCAGTGTTTGCTGGAACATTTATTATATTCCACTCAGTTTCTTCTAACCTTTTGTAAATTATATAACCATCTTCTCTATCGCAGTTGTCCTGCCAGGTTAGTTTAACAGAAGTTGCAGATAAAGTATCTATTTCTAAATCAGATGGTGCTGGTAAAAATGGGATAAAATAATTCTGTGTGGAATCAGAGTAAGAATTTCCACAAACCGCAAAAACTTTATAATAGCAAGTATCGTATAAAGATGGATTATAATCAATGTAACTTGTAGTATCTGGTTCAATTATTTTATAATTTTCCTGCCAATTTTGGTTACTGATTTTTCTATCAATTCTAAAATGTTGTTCGCCAACGCTATTGTCCTGCCAGGTTAATCTTATACTATCCTGAGCAATTTGTTCTAATTGCAAATTAGTTGGTGCGGAATTTTCAGAAAACCATGTTATAGTGTAAGAATATGCTGAATAATTTTCTCCATCAAAAGCCCTTATTCTGTAAGAATAAACTGTATCTGAGTTAGTGGGTATTTCATCAGGGAAAGTGGTAATATTAGCTTCAACTTCTCCATAATTTTCAAACCAATCAAATGTTCCAACTTTTCGTGCAATAAGAAATTTTGTTTCATTTGTAGAATTGTCCTGCCATGAAAGTTGTATTTTATTATTTTCAATTAAAGTAATCTGCAAATTAGATGGTGCTAATAATTGTTCTTCTGGTGAGGTGGTCTTTTTTGAGCAGAATGTAAGTATAAAAGCAGATGCAACAATAATTGAAATAAGTAATATTTTTCTCGCTGATTTGTCAGGACTAATACTTCGTTTCATCATTTTTACCTTCCTCTTGTTTTATTTTATGTGCCAAAAATTAATTTCATAACCTCTTCAGTCAATATTTTCCATTTTTATAAATAAAATTATCTCATCGCATCAAAACCATTTTCATAGTTTTTGTATACTTTTCAGTCTTAAATCTATAAAGATAAATTCCCGACGAAACAGCCTTTCCAGAATCATCTCTTCCATTCCAGAAAACCTTATGATTACCAACATTAACATTACCATTTACAAGGGTTTTTACTTTCTGCCCTTTTATATTATAGATTTCAAGAATTACTTTAGAATTGTTTTTTAGAGAATAATTTATTGCTGTTTTTGGATAGAATGGATTCGGATAATTCGGTTTTAATATACAAATATTTGAAGGATGCATATCATCCACACCTGTTTCATAAGTAACCAAACCCAAGTAGATATCCCAATTATTATTTCTATCACTCTGCCAGAGAATTGCAACTCCATCTTGATAAGCACAAATATCTGGACACATATCATTTCCAGCATCAATGGAAATAATGGTTTCATCTGTAAATTGTCCATCGTCTAATATTCGTAAGTATATGTCGTATTTTACAAAGTTGCTTTTTCTTGCCCAAGCAATCCAGATTTTGCCATCGCTAGTTTTACATACTGCTGGACTGACATCAGTTCCATAATTATCAGTAACCTGTATTTCATCACTCCAAGTTCCATTATAACTTCTGCAATAGATGTCAGTATTGTAATCTATTGTAGTCCGATAAAATAGCCATACTGTTCCTTGATTATCCACAACTGCTTCTGGTTCTGATGCATTACAGTTATTATCAGTTACCATCTCGGGAGTTAACCAGACATTATTAGAATAAATAGAATGGTAGATATTCTTATAACCAGCAGAATCTGACTCAAAGAACAGATGACCATTATTATCATTAAAAACTAAGACAGGGTCATTTATCATCCCCATATTGGAGACAATTTCCTCTCCGCTACTCCATTGTAAGTTTTCATATTTGCTAAAGTATATTGCTCCACCTTCTGCTGTTTCTCGTTTCCAAACAACAAACATATTCCCATTATTATCAACCGCTAATCTTGGCTCAATTTCATAACAGATATTTTGCCAATCAGGGTCACTGATATTTATTGCTTGTGTCCAATCATTATCAGATGAAGCCATAATATCAAAATTACAAACATCGTCATAGTGATACTGCCGGAAACTCTGCCACATAGCCCAGATATTACTGCCATTATAAATAATATCCGGATGTAAGTCCCAATACTCATCAAAGCCGACTGTCTCAGGGTCGCTCCAACTGTTTCCATCATAATAACTTACATATTGGTCGCCACGCACATATCTGCCACTATCCCAAATTAACCAGAGATTACCATTGCCATCAACAGTGCAAACAGGACGCCCATCTGTCATGGGATGTGTTGTTACCTGTGAAATCTCAATCTGATAGCCATCTAACGGTTTAGGAGTATTCTCCTGAACATTTTGTTCAGTATAGGTATTCTCCTGAATAATCAGAGTTGGGTCGCCTAAAACCGTCAGTCCCTTCAAATATTCTGCATACCAACTGTCATTAAGAAAAGTGACCAATGCTTCACCAATAGAAGAACCACTTGCCAAAGCAGAATAATACTCATTGTATTCCACACCATAAGTAGTTTTGGTGCTTCCCAATGCAGACAGACCATAATCAGATGAATATAGATACCAGTTGCCAATGTTGTTCAACTCAATAAACCGATTATGCATACAGCAGACAAAGGTGTAGAAAAACGCTTGTGGTATGGTAGAATAGACATCATAATTAAAGAAAGTTCCACCGCCCGGCTGACCATTGTTTATCTTGAATGTAGAACCCCAAGGTGATGAATGTGCAGATAAATGGATATGATAATAGCCCTGTTGGAGATAGTATTTATAGTTATCCGCAGTGGTTGTGTTATAATTAGTAATAATATCAACCACAGGATAAATCAGGTTCATATTTTGAGCAGAACCGCCTAAATCATCATCAAAATATCCTAATGCACGAAATGGCAAGCAAAGAGTGCCTGTTCTATAACTGTGATTTTTGGTGAAATAGTTATTTATCAGATTTGCTTCATCATCCCAAGTTAGACGAGAGGTATTTATTCTACCAACCCAAATCTCTGGCTTTGTCTCTCCACTATGATAATCGTAAATGCCATTACCATTATTATCATACCAATAACCGTCCATATCCATAAAGAACAAGTCAATAGGAAATTGCCAGGAGATATAGCCAGTTTCCTCATACCAAGCCAATGGCAGATTACCAATGAAGACAACTCCCTGTAAATTGAAATTGTTATAACTGTATATCAATTCCGCTCTAATGTCTTCTGGCGTGCCACCTGTGAATGTCTCTAATTCTACTGTATAGCCATCATCTTCTAAATCTGCAATATAAATGTTTAGTTTATACTCTATCTGCGGATAAAGAGTGCTATTAACAATCACTTTGACCAATTGGTCTTTACTACCTTCCTTTGATTCTGTTTGACACATCTTCTCCATTTCAAATGCTTTCCCAAAATCAGTCATTGAAGAATATTCTTTGAAGTTGACGACTTTTCTATTCAATGGGTCAATAAATTCTGATTTCGGTGGTGTTTGAGCATAGGCAAACTGACAAATTAGTATCAGTGCCATCAACAATATTTTTTTCATGATTTTCCTTTCTCTAAATAAAAATATAGACACATCATAAGAATGAAGCCTACAAAATTATGGCTGAAACAGGACGTATTTTAAATCTCTTAAAGATTTTTTCGTGTCATATTAGCTTCTTTGTAGATAGTTAAATCCATATCACTTCAGAAGCAAACATTTCTTTGTATCAATTACTTTATCACCAGTTTTTAATCTATAGAAATAAATACCTGAACTAACAGACTTCCCATTTTCATCTTTTCCATTCCAGAAAACCTTGTGATTGCCAACAGCAACATTACTATTTACAAGGGTTTTTACTTTCTGCCCTTTTATATTATAGATTTCAAGAGTTACTTTAGAGTTATTTTTTAGAGAATAACTTATTGCTGTTTTTGGATAGAATGGATTTGGATAGTTAGCACCAAGTTCTGTTTTCAGTTGAGCAACCAAATTGTCGTTTATTCCAAAAGGATTTTCTGCAGTAACATCCCATATTGTTGCCAGGGAATATTCTTCATCAGATACTATAGATTTTATTTCAAATTCTCCTTCTTCTGTAAAAGTATAAGCAAATATACTATCAGTAATTCCTTGATTAACATCATTGACAAACCAGCTATATGAAATCTCGCTGTCAATATCATAAGCAGACACAAGGAATGTTACTGTGGAATCTATTGAGACAGTGAATGCTGTATCCTCCGGGCTAAAGTAGGTTATTACAGGAGAATAATTATCACAATAAATATTTAAGTCATCAATATATAGACTGTTGCCATGCCCATTGTATGACTCAAACATAATTTTTACATTTGCATTACCAGCCCAAGGGGTTAGGTCAATACTGATACAGTCACTTCCATAACCTACTCCAGCCCAGTCACTCGGAATTTGCGGAACAAATTCACTTGTTGTTGGTGGATGAGTGGCAAAAGAGCCTGTTCCGTCGTCACAAGCTTCAAATATTCTTTCCCAATCCGTTCCTCCATCTGTTGAGATATAGATAATTAAAGAGTCTCTGCGTGTCATATTATAAATTGCATACGCATGTTTAAAACCTAAAGTGGCGGAATTATATTGCGAAAGATTTAATAAAGGTGAAATCAATCTGTCTCGCTCACCTATAGAGGTATAGGCATAGAAATTCATCCAGGCTGCTTTACGACTCGGCAGATTTCCTGAGAGTTTGTAATAGCCATCCCAGGTAATACCAAAATCAGGGTTTACAATTGTCCACATATCTTTGAAAAACCCTAATTCAAAATCTTCCGTATAAGGTAATGGCAAGCCACCAGCATAAATCAGATTTGTTTTTGTGATAACATCGTCGCCATTTGGGTTTGTAGCAGTGAGAGAAACCGCATAATTAACAGGTTCATTAAATTGCACTTCTGGATTTTGGGAATTTGCATTTGTTCCATTAATAAATGTTACTGTATTAGGAATGAATTCCCATTGCCATAAATCGGGAGCATTTAAAGATAAATCAATAAAGTTAAGCGAGATGCCAGTAGCAACAATCGTATCGCTAACCGTAAAATCGGCTACAGGCAAAGCACTATCACAAACAGTAATATAATCTGATTTAGTTATATTATCTGAGCCATTGGAATTGGTTACTGTTAAAGTAACATCATATATTCCGGGTGTATAATAGGTAATATTTTCAGGATTTTTTTCATTAGAGGACCCAGGAGTTCCGCCACTAAATTGCCATGACCAGTTTGTTGGAATGCCTGCGGAAAGGTCTGTGAAATTTACGCTGTTCCCAGTAAGTACGGTTGTTGTATTAACTGTAAAATCAGCGATAGGCGGCAAGGGAGATTTGAGATTTATAAGAGCAGCCTGCCAATCATTAAAAGAATGCGTGCCTGGATTAAGCCCGGATACATAAAAATACCCATTATACAAACCGCCCCATCCCCAATTAAAGTGAAAATATGTATTACTTTGATAACCATCGCAAACAAAGGCATGTCCTCCTCCAGACCCAGAGCCACTATAATACATTGGCCTGAAAGAATCCAGTTCAGTTCTTAAAAGATTTTCCCATTCTGTCCCGGTATAGTCCCATTTATATTCTAAATGTGCAGATGTAGAATAATTGAAATAAGTAATTAACGCAGGACCCACATCTTCAGAATATGCTCCAGAACCTTCTGGTCCATACATCATCTCTACTGAGACTCCACAATGGTAACATATTTTTGCAACCTCTGAATTGTAGTCAGTTAGATAATCAGGCATATTGTTCCAATGGTATCTGGCGGTTCCAAAATCAACTGATAAAGTTCCATAGCCATAACAATAATAACTATGCGACCCTGTCCCATGAAATGGATAACTGTGATATTTCATTATTTGTGCCATTGCCACTGCCACACAACCAACTCTGGCATGACCGTCTGCACCATCTGGGTCAACAGGACAAAATTCATTATAATAGCGGTCTTGGTCCCAGCATGTTGTTAACAACGGTCCTACATTGTCTCTATTTTGATTTGGTTCAAATGACTTTGAGCTATATCTATCCCAAACTGAATTAATTCTAGATGTACTTTTTAAATTATTTTTTTGAACAAAAGCTATCTGTTTTTTGTAGCTCTCCATTAACTCAGTAAAAGCAGGGGGTTGATTAGTTTCACTATAATTACCTTTAAATGAATAACATAATATTGGATAAACATTATCTTCAGCAGCTATGGCTACAAATCCTTTATTATCTATTAAATTAAATATAAAATAGAGGGGATTTGCTTTATCGCTAATAGTAAATTTATCTGTAAATTTGATGTCTTCGTATTTGACGGCTTCAAACTGATTAACTTTTTCATAATAAAGATTTTTTGCTATCTGCTCTGCATTTTTTGTAGAAACTTCTTTTGCAAACAGCATTGAACAAAAAAATATACCTAATAATAAAAAAGAAATTAGTCTTTTCATCTTTTCTCCATTTGGAGTCAAAAGGCTCCATTTTTTATTTTTTATATAAAATTCTTTTATAAATATTTTGATTGAGGGAATCCATTCCTTCAAACCAATCCTTTGATAAGTCTTTCCATACTGGATTGTCTTTCTCAATGAGTTCGATTTTCCATTTTCTATACCATTTTTTTAGTCGTTTCTCCCTTTGAATTGCTACTCTGATGTCATTTGTTGTTTCAAAGTGAACAAGTTTATCAATATTATATTTCTTAGTAAAACCTCTAATAATTTTATTCTTATGCTCATACATTCTTCTATACAGATTATTAGTAATTCCAATGTATAAAGTACCATTTCTTTTGCTCGCTAAAATGTAGACATAGTATGTTTTATTCATTGGATAGCCTTAAACAAACAAATTCTCATTTTATGGATTCCCACTTTCGTGGGAATGACAAGGTGGGGGTGGATTCCCAATCGAGTTGGGAATGACAGCGGTGGGAGTGGATTTTAAATATTTTTTATAGTAGCAGCGGAGGGAAGGAACTATTGACTTTGTATAAAATATTTCCTTAGCTGGTTCAAGTTTGTAACTTGAACCACACAATTAAATGTCTGGTTCAGATAGCAAATCTGAACCAGCGAAACCACTTTCATAAATTACCCTTTCCTCGCTTTTAATTTTGTCTATCAAATATGGGCTAATTGATTTTTCAGTTAACAAATCAATCTTTATTCCAATGGATTCCCCTTAGCTGGTTCAAGTTTGTAACTTGAACCACACAATTAAATGTCTGGTTCAGATAGCAAATCTGAACCAGCGAAACCACTTTCATAAATTACCCTTTCCTCGCTTTTAATTTTGTCTATCAAATATGGGCTAATTGATTTTTCAGTTAACAAATCAATCTTTATTCCAATGGATTCCCCTTAGCTGGTTCAAGTTTGTAACTTGAACCACACAATTAAATGTCTGGTTCAGATAGCAAATCTGAACCAGCGAAACGCATCAGCATTAACTAATTCATAAACAATTTTTTTTATAATTGTATTATCTAATTTTCTATCTGACATAATCTTTTTATCTCTTTGTTAAAAAGTGTTTCTGCATCTTGATTATCAATTTCATTTTTTACTCAAATCTTTTGTAGAACTCGCAATCTCCCATTTATATGGATTTTTCTTTAATATTTTGAAGTCATACCAGCCTAAAAATCTTCCCAAAACTTCCAAAAAAATTGTAACGATTATCTTCAAATCTTTCACAAGATTTTTCAACTCAAACTGGTTCAATTTTTTAGCTTAGCTCACACACTTTTGCAGGTAATGTTAGTCTCCAACAATCTCATTCAAACCATCAACAATTTGTGCCAATAACTCTGGTGAAACACTATCAAGCGTTTTACCAATTCTTTCAACGGAGAGAGTCCTTATTTGACTGATTTTTACCCAGGATTTCTTATGTAACTTTTCAGATTTAAGTTCTATAGTCAAAGGAAAGCCCGCTCTTTGAGGTTTACTGGTTATAGCCATAGCAATTACAGTTCCTGAGTGCTCGTTAAAAACATCATGGCTTATGATAAGCACAGGACGATAGCCAGCTTGTTCACGACCTCTTACTGGATTTAAATCAGCCCACCTTATTTCTCCTCTCAATATTCGGGCCATTCTGAGAGTTCCTCTGATAATCCTTCTTCAGCCAAAGCTTTTTCAAGGGCGGGATCTAACTTGGCACATTCACGAGCTAAACGATTTCGCTCTATTCTCACCAGCTTTTCTTCTACAGCTTCTTGTATCGCTCTACTGCGATTTGGGTATATATATTCTTTTACAAGCCTATCTAAGTGTGAAAGGATTATATTATCAAGTGTAATCGCTATTTTTGTTTTACTCATTTTTTACCTCTTTGTATTACCAAATGTCATACCTATAAATACTGTCAAGAAAAATTAACATTATAAACTAACTTCTATTCAAATCTTTTGTTGACTCTGCAATCTCCCATTTATAGGTAATTTTTTCAATATTTCTTAAACCTTCACTATTTCTTCTTTTCATTTTCAATAATCTTTTTTATCTGAATTTTTAATTTTGGAATATCTTTCTTGGCTGTATCCCAAACCGCACCTAAATCTACTCCGAAATAACCATGAATTAGTTTATCTCTCATACCTGCAACATCTTTCCATGGCACTTCTGAGTATTTATTTTTTATTTTCTTGGATAAATTTTTTGTAGCTTCACCAATTATTTCAACCTGTCTGATTATTCCATCTTGGACAAGGTGGTTGTTCATAAAATCTTTATATTTTAGCTTAGAGATATAATTCTCAATCCAAATAATTGAATCTATAATATGTTTTAAATAAACCAAATCATCTCTCACTTTCATAAATTACCCTTTCCTCGCTTTTAATTTTGTCTATCAAATATGGGCTAATTGATTTTTCAGTTAACAAATCAATCTTTATTCCAATGGATTCCGATAATTCCCTTTCAATCCTAACAAGCTCAAGAAGACTTTTTCTTTTGAAAAATTCTACCAGAATATCTATATCGCTTGTAGAATCAGCAGTTCCATTTGCAAATGAACCAAAAATTCCAATTCTTTTAGCATCAGCATTAACTAATTCATAAACAATTTTCTTTATAATTGTATTATCTAATTTTCTATATGACATAATCTTTTTATCTCTTTGTTAAAAAGTGTTTCTGCATCTTGATTATCAATTTCATTTTTTACTCAAATCTTTCGTAGAACTTGCAATCTCCCATTTATATGGATTTTTCTTTAATATTTTAAAATCATACCAGCCTAAAAATCTTCCCAAAACTTCCAAAAATATTGTAAACATAATTTTTGTATCTTTAACTATATTTAGTGAAAGTTCTTTGATAGTTAGTTTAATAATCAAGCCTGATTTCTGGGTGACGACTTTATAATTTTGATTCTTTTCCAACCAGAGATGTCCAGCATAAATGCGGCGACGTTGTTTCAAAAAGTCACCTACATTTTCTGGACCTTTATTATGAACAATCGCTTCAGGAATATATTTTTTTTCTAATCCATAATTTCTGATAATCGCTTCAATGCTTGCCTCATCAACAGGGCTGTGTTCTGGAATTTCTTTTACTAAATTTCGGAAGGCGACCATCTCTCCAAGTTTTGGCGAAATCATTGCCATTTTATGATGAAGTCTCCAGAGCATACAAACAGCAAAGCCGATAAAACTTCTGGGGTTATTTATTGGCTCTGGCCTGCCACCAGTCATCCCAATTTTTTTATCAAGAAATGGTGTAATAAGCTTTTCAATGGTGTCTTTGGCAGGGATGGTATCGGCACTTTCTATTATCAGTATATCACTCTTTGCTTCTCTAAGAAAAATATTTATAGCTGAGGATTTTCCTTTTCGCTCTTCTTGAACAATTAATTTAATTTTTGGGTTTTTACTTGCGAATTCTCTGACAATATCATCTGTTCTATCTGTGGAATTGCTTGAGACAACGATAACTTCTTCAATAGAAATTTGATTCAAATTTTGATTTTCAACAGCATTAAGAAGTTGACCAATATTTTTCTCTTCATTATAAGCAAAAATACCCAGACTACACTTTATCATTTGTATCCTTGCGATGCATAATTGCATCCAATATGCCGTTTATAAACTTACCCGACTTCTCTCCGCTGAATTTCTTGGCTATCTCAATTGCTTCATTGATAATAACCTTGCTATCGGTTTCAGTGAACTCCATTTCCATTATTGCCATTCGTAAGATACTTTTATCCAGAATCGCTATTCTATTGAAATCCCAATGCTCTGAAAATTGTTTAATTAAGTCATCAATTGTTTCTAAGTGATTGTATGTATTTTCAATAAGGAAGTAGCTAAACTCTTTCTGTGAGTTAGAGAGTGCCTTATCATTAAAAGCAATGACTTGGGCAAGCTTTTCATTAATGAAATCAGAGATTTTGGCGGAAGTTTCCAAACACTCTGGTGTTAAATAGAGTGCATATAAAGTTTGAACAGCGATTTCTCTCGCTTCTCTACGAAGTCCCATTCTATCTGTGTCTATTTACAGCTTCTCTATCAGGTTAACCATTTCAATGGCAGACAAAGCAGCATCCCAACCTTTATTCCCGGCTTTGGTTCCAGCTCGCTCTAATGCTTGCTCAATCGTGTCTGTAGTTAAAACTCCAAATATAACAGGGATTTTACTTTTTAAAGCAACCTGGGCTATTCCTTTACTAACTTCAGAACTGATATATTCAAAATGAGGTGTATCACCTCTGATAACTGCACCAACACAGATTACAGCGTCATACTTATCTGAATCCGTCAATTTTTGGGCAACAGAAGGAATCTCAAATGCTCCAGGTACCCAGATAAGTGTAATATTTTTCTCATCTGCCTTATGCCTTTTCAAACAATCTAGAGCACCATCAATTAATTTTTGGGAGACAAGTTCATTAAAACGGCTGGCAACAATTGCAAAGCTCTTATTTTCAGCAATATATTTGCCTTCAACTATATTATACATCTTTCCTCCAGTCTGTTTTTATAGAAATATTGACATTTATTTCCTTTGTAGATTTATTAATTTTATATTGTCAATAAAAAAATTCGGTGGACGTCAATCGGTTGCGCAACTCGAAACGGTCTACGGTTAACGGATTTCGTTCCGGTTAGCGTTCAACGGAAGACGATTCGAGCAGCGCAACCGTAAACCGTATGCCGAATAAAGAAAGGAATACATGGAAAAGAAGCCAATAAGAAGTTTTCATGATTTAGATGTTTATCAAAATTCTTATGAAGCTATGCTTATTGTTTTTAATCAAGTGTTACCTAAACTTCCAAAAGAAGAAAAATACGACTTAATTGACCAATTACGGAGATCCAGTAAAGCAATTCCTCGTCTTATTGCAGAAGGGCATTCAAAAAGGCACCAGAAAAAAGGTTTTCAAAAATATATAGCTGATGCAATGGCTGAGTCTAATGAAACTATAGTTTCTCTGTGCCAAGCAAAAGACCTTTATGGCAACCAACTTGACATTGATGTGTGTAAGAAATTAATCGACAATTATGATAAAATTAGCAGGCAATTATATAAACTGGGAGTTGCTTGGGAGGGATTTAATGAAAGAAAGACGAACATGTAAGAAGGTTATCATCTATCGGTTGCGAAGCTGGAATCGGTAAACGGTTAACGGATTTCGGCTCGTATGACGGAATACGGTCGCCGAAACGAGCCGCGCAACCGTATAACGATAGCCGAAAAGGAGAGGTATGGAAAAAATCTATGTTCTGGATACAAATGTCCTAATTCATGACCCTAACGCTATGTTTGCGTATAAAAATGCAAAAGTTGTTATTCCAATAACTGTTATTGAAGAGATTGATAACTTTAAAAAGGGCCTGGATGAGAAAAGCAGAAATGCAAGACAGGTTAGCAGATTGTTAGACAAATTGCGTGAGCAGAATTCATTATCAAAAGGCGTAAAATTAGATAATGGTTCCACTCTACAGGTTTCTCTTGCACATAAAATTTCAGATGATATAGAAGATATTCTAATAACTGATGAGAATGACAATCTCATTATTGGCACTGCATATCATCTGCACAAAAAGAATCCTCATAATGAAGTTATTATGGTCTCAAAGGACTCAAATGTTAGAATTAAAGCTGACGCTATTGGGCTAAAAGCAATTAACTATGAACAGGAAACTGTTAATTTTGAAGAATTGTATACAGGAATTTTGAGATATGAAACTACTGCTGAAAAGATTGAAGAATTCAAGGAAAAGGGAAGAATGAAAAATACATTTGGTCTCCAGTGTTACAATCAATTTATTTTGATATTTGAGAAGAAAAGATTTTCTAATCACATAATTGCTAAATACCACAAAGATGAAAATGTTATACTTCCTTTAAGTTATTATAATAAAAACTCTATATGGGGCATTCAGGCATTGAATCCTGAGCAGGAGGCTTCTTTTGAGATTCTTCTGGATGATAATATAAAAATCGTTTCACTTATTGGAATCGCAGGTACAGGAAAGACACTTCTTGCGCTTGCTGCTGGATTGAGAAAAGTTATTGAAGAGGAAAAATATACAAGATTAGTTGTAACTCGTCCTATTTTCCCGCTCGGGAAAGATATTGGATATCTGCCTGGAACTAAAAAAGAAAAGTACAATCCATGGATGCAACCAATATATGATAATATGGAAATTCTACTACATAGCCATGAAAAACAAAAATCGGAAAAGAATAAATTCGGAAAACGAAGTTCATCTCTTGATGAATTTATGGATTATGGTTTTATTGAACTTGAACCTTTGACATATATTCGTGGACGAAGCCTGCCAGACCAATTTATGATTGTTGATGAAGCCCAAAATCTTACTCCACATGAGATGAAAACAATTATTACCAGAGCTGGAGATAGTACAAAGGTAGTCCTTACAGGCGACCCATATCAGATTGATATTCCATATCTGGACTCAGAAAGCAATGGATTAAGTGTTGTAGTTGAAAAATTTAAGGATGAGAAACTCTCTGGTCATGTCACGCTTATCAAAGGTGAAAGGTCTGTGCTCGCTGAAATGGCAGCGAAGTATTTATAGAAACTTGTCCGCCAGAGGCGTCCAAAGGATCTGCCTTCGGCATGAGATCTGTCCTCGCTTCCGCTGGGATGGCAGAAAATTTGAAACTGGAAACTTGGGAAACAAATAGATAGTATGGAAGCAATATTTCGTTTATTTTCAAGTTAAGCAAAATACTAAAAGAGAAAGGCAATATTATGAATTCATCGGATACACAAAAGTGATTACTATATGAGATCTGCAAAATGAACAATTTTACTTCATCTGTCATTCCCGTGAAACTTGTTCTCAACTTGATTGAGGAACGGGAATCCAATTAAATAAAGGGTTTTGGATTCCGCATCAAGTGCGGAATGACAAGCAAATGGTATTTTGCATATCTCATTGATTACTATAATAAAGGAGTTTTGCTTATTAAAAATCATAATTAAGAAAATTGAATGGAGAGATAGCTGGACGCGCGAAGTAAGAATCTATGAGACACCTCAAGAATGAGCAGTGATACAAGTATCAAGTATTCCACCAGAGGTGGATCCGCCTTTGGCGGACAAGTTTCAAGCATCAAGGTAGTGTAACATAAATTATGAAAGATTATGATAAAAAGAAGTCGCGTTTACGAAACGAGCTTGGTGTAACTTTTTTGACTGGAGTAATTGATGAAACGTTCATCCCGACAAGTAGAGACAAAGCAGAATGAAAATGGCATGTAAGCATTCCCAATCCCCAATTCAATTGGGGAGGGCTTGGGAATGAGAGGTTATATTTATTTTCTTTGTGTCTTTGTGCCTTTGTGCCTTTGTGGCGAAAGGATTTTCAGATGAAAAATCAGTAAATTGCATAGCTAAAGAGAGGAGAATGCTCGCCTCATCTTACCTTACTTGTATAATGTTAATTAAAAATAATCTTATCAAAAAATGTCATAGCACCTTATCAAAATATAGGAGACGTAATGAAATTTACAAAAAATGCAGTTGGAAGATTAATTCCTGATGAGATTGAAGGAAGAAAATTACGACCATTTCAAGGAGCTTTTGTTGATAATGGAGGTGGCAAAAGAGCAGCGCCTCCAATCCCAGTTAGTAAGCCAGGAGATAAAAAATTGCTCTCATCACTCAAAGAAGCAATAGAAGCGGTTGGGCTCAAAGATGGAATGACAATCAGTTTTCATCATCATCTGCGTAATGGTGATTTTGTGGTTAATATGGTAGTGAATGAAATTGCAAAAATGGGGATTAAAGGACTCACTTTATTCCCTTCTGCTTTATTTCCTGTCCACGAACCACTGATTGAACATATCAAAACTGGTGTAATCAGAAATATTCAAGGAAGTATGAATGGACCTATTGGTAATTTCGTATCTCATGGTGGAATGCCAACTGTTGCGGTTTTGCGAACTCATGGTGGAAGAGTAAGAGCAGTTGAAGATGGAGATGTCCACATAGATGTTGCATTTATTGCTGCACCAAGCTCAGATGATTACGGTAATGCTAACGGCGTTGATGGACCTTCTGCTTGTGGACCTCTTGCCTATTCTGCAATTGACTGGCAATATGCTGATAAAGTTGTGATAATAACTGATAATTTGTTACCATACCCACTTGTGCCTTTCTCTGTGCCTGCTACACATGTTGACTATGTAGTAAAAGTAGACCGTATTGGTGATCCCGAATTGATCGTTTCTGGAACAACACGAATAACACGGTCACCGACTCGTTTGAAAATCGCTCAAATGGCTGCACAATTTATCAAAGAGTCTCCATACTTCAAGAATGGATTTTCATTCCAAACTGGTGCTGGCGGAATCTCGCTTGCTATTACAAAAATCCTTGCAGATATTATGCGAAAGGAAAAGGTCAAAGCAAGATTTATAAACGGCGGAGTTACTAAATTTGCTGTTGAAATGCTTCACCAAGGTTTAATAGATGTTCTTTATGATGGTCAGGTATTTGATACTGAAGCAATAGAGTCATTCAAAAATGACCTTTATCATGCCGAAACACCGATGACAATGTACGCAAACTATCACAGCAAAGGCTGTCTGGTAAATCGTCAGGATATTGGATTTTTAGGCGCCACAGAAATTGATGTTGATTTTAATGTGAATGTAAACACACATTCTGATGGGTTGCTCTTGCATGGTATTGGTGGGCATACCGATGTGGCGGCTGGAGCAAAGTTAGCAATGATTGTGGTACCATCTTACAGAAATAGAGTACCTATTATTAAAGACGAAGTTACGACAATTTCCACTCCATGTGAAACTATTGATGTAATGGTTTGTGAAAGAGGAATTGCTATAAATCCCAGAAGGAAAGACCTGATTGAGCATTTCAAGAATTCAAAGCTTCCGATTAGAGATATACAAGATATTAAGAAAGAAGTTGAAGAAATTACTGGGATTCCAGAAAAACCAAAATTCAAAGATAGAATTGTTGCTCTTATTGAATACCGTGATGGAACGATTCTGGATGTTGTCCGTGAGGTTGATGAATAGAGAGGAGATAATCCTACCTCTCCAGACAGAGTCAGAATGCCGGGTAATGCGTCACGGAATGGTCCGTGACGCCCCAAGGATGGAAATGGTCCGTGACGCCATTGTGGGTTAACTGTCAGCGGTGGGTTCAATAGCCCAGCCTCTTCATTGCTGGGTATAGAGAGAAGAACCGGAATGGAGAGGACGTTCACGCCCTTTTCTAGTCCTACTTTTCTTCGTGCTTTCGTAGTATATAATTATATTGCCCCGCCTAAATCTTCTTCATCTGTATTTATATTAATCTTCATTTTAGGCAGTTCTTCTAAATTTTTTAGAGAATCCAGTTTATCCAACTTCTCCAGTTTTTTAAGTCCTTCAAGAAAATTCTTTAAATTAAAATGCAACTTTTCATTTTCATCATCAATATAAATATTAAAGCCATCAAAAGAGATTTCAACCTTCTCAGTATTTAGTGTATCATCATCTTTATATTTGTAAACGAAAACTGACTTTGGCTTATTAAAAAACCGTTCAAAATCAAAATCGTGAAAACCAATTTCTTTTTCGCCTAATTTAACATTATATGTTTTCTTATCACCAGAATGAAATACAAGCACTTCTATTTCCTGTTCAGGTTCAAAATTATATAACATTTTAGAAAGTTGGTCAGAAGTATACACCTTATCCTTTTCAATTTCCATTATTACATCATCGGCTTCAATGCCTGCTTTTTCAGCAGGTCCATCATCAACAACTTCTTTAATCAATACACCATAATTCTCATCCAGACCAATCTCTTCATAATCTTCATCTGACAGGTCTTCTAAATAAACACCTAAATATGCTTTGGTTTCCTCTCCAAACAACCCTTTTCTCTTACCCAATATGACTTTAAAGGTTTTATCTTTACCATCTCTAAGTATTTTAATTTTTATAACCTGTTCTGGTTCATAATTTGAAAGCATTTTCATAACTTGATCATGAGTATAGACTTTTTCTCCATTAATCTCTAATATAACATCTTTACTTTTCAAACCTGCTTCTTTTGCAGGACTATCTTTAACCACTTTTTGTATCAGTACTCCATAATGACCTTTAATCTCATATTTAGATTCAGGTATGTCGCTCAGATAGACTCCCAAATAGGCTTTAGACTTTGCAGATAGTGGTGTAACCAATACAAGCATTGAAATTAATCCAATTAAGAGAATTGGAATTTGTTTTTTTGTTTTCATTTTTTCTTCCTCCTGTAATTCTTTAATATGTAATTTTTGTATGGTTATAATTTGCTTTTTGGTCAAACTCAGAAACTATCATTATAGTTTCATTATTACGCGATTTATACCTTCTTATAATGTATGCTTTATCTTCTGTATATCTATTTGGGTCTATTTTATCTGATAATGTTGGATTATAGATTGATGTATAAGTCATATCACCAATTAATGGATAATCGCTTTCAGCCGGAAACTCAATCTCTTCACTTTTCTGGAATGCAAACTGGTTAATCCTATAAGCAATTTGGGGGTTTATCAATGTTAAAACTAATAATACCGCAAATAAGCATGCACAACCATACGCGAATTTCAATTTGTGTTTGTATTTTATTTCAGGGGTAAAATATTTATTCAAAATATTCTTTCTAAGCTCATCTTCAAAAGGGTCGTCTTCAATTTTGGGGATTTTTAATTTTTGTAATTTTTCTTCAAAATTTTTCATTATTTATTTCTCCATTTAGGGGGTGTAATAAAATAGCCTTTACACTATCAATTATTTTTATCACAAAAATATTGAGGATATGTTCTTTCATTATAAAATAGTTAAATTATTACATACCCCTTAATATATTTCGTAATTTATTTATGGTTCTGTGAACCTGCACCTTAATAGTGCTTTCTTTTTTTCCAAGAATTTGAGCTATTTCCTTATTCTTCATTTTTTCAAAGAATCTTAGCGATATCAAATGTTGTTCATATAAAGATAAATTTCTCATTTTCTCTTTAATAATATCAAAGTCTATTTCAGGAAGTGTTTTAGAAACTGGTTGAAAATTATTTTTTAAATTATTTCTGATACTCCCTTCTCGCTTTTCATTTCGGTAATACTGGTTTATCTCATTTACTGCAATTTTAAATAACCAGGAAGAAAAAGCACAGTTTCTGGAATTTTTAAAACGATACAGAGGTAATCGTTTCATTGCTTTGAAAAAGACATTTGAAACAATATCATTTTTAGCAGCTTCTTCATTCACTCTATGAAAGACAAAGTTATTAATTTTCGGAAAATATTTCCGATAAAGATAATCAAATGCTTTGATATCCTTTTTTGCTTTCAGGATTATTTTCTTTTCAGATTCCAAAATTTTATCCTTTTGGCTTTCTATTTATATAACGGAAATTGTATTGGATGGTTACAATTTTTGTAAATTTGTTTCAAAAATTTTCTCTGAATATTTTCCCCAATCTGGAGATTGGGATTCCATATTGAGAGTTACAAAATCAAAGATAATCTATCAATAATTCTGTATACCATTTTATCTCTATTTTGAATTGTCAAATGGAATATCTCAACATCATCTCTGGCTTTTAGTTCTGAAGTTAGTTTACAATCTATTTTTTTTATAGTTGCTAACACAGGTTTGTAAGAATCAAATATTTGTTTTAACATTTTACAGAATTTTATACTGAACATCTCCATTTTTCCAATCTCATCAACAATTATTAAATCTGCACATTCATTTGCTTTCTTTAAAGCAGGAATTCCAATCTTTTCAAATGCTTTTACATTAACACTATATTTTCCTACACGATATTTGGACTTAAAATTCACTTCTGCCATTACCATTTGATTGCCAGAAAAATCTGTGATATAGAATCCAGTTCGTTTGCCAGATTCTTTTTTCTCGTGAGTATAAAAACCGCCAATTTTGCAATTTAACTTTTTTATAATTTTGTTTATTAAAGTAGTTTTCCCTACTCCTGGATAACCTGAAATTAAAATGTTATTTGCCATAATGTAAAAAATAGATAACTTGAACTATCCGCCAGCTGGCGGATGACTAAAGTTTTAAGTGCTAATAACTTATTTTCCGACACTATTTATTATTTTTTAATTTTTTCTTGACGGCATTTATTTATTTCCCATTTTTGGATACAAATAAATAACTAATGGTGAATGGAATGCAAGTTTTTTACATTTTTTGGTTGATTTAACTAATTGCATTATAAAGAGATGTTCACGAATATGGTAGGAATGTTAGAGTATGTGATGCAGTCTGATTGTATATTTACTACTAACTTCGTGGTATCAGGATAGAATAAAAAAATTAATTACTGGAGATGGATATGATATAAGCCACTAACTGACACTAACTATCACGAACTGATTTT
>CAYNOU010000038.1:0-18825 GCA_964398885.1 uncultured Candidatus Cloacimonadota bacterium
CAGGCTCGGCGCCTCTGTCTCGGCTTGGCGAGCCAAGACGGGCAGACGGGCGATATATCGGGAGACGAGACAGAGGCGCCGAGCCTGACCTGTCTGGGCGAATAGCCTGAAAAGAGTATGAAAATTGAATTTGTTTGCGTTCCAAAGTACAATTTGGGCAAAAAACTGGATTCCCGCGTTCGCGGGAATGACAGTTTATTTTAACATTTGGGATTGTTATCACCAGTTATAATTATAATGAATAAAGTATTCTTCGTGCCTTTGCCTGCCCCGTAGGGAAGAATGACCGTATCGGGATGCCCTTGTGGTTAAATCGATTTTCATATGAAAGCAGAAAATTAACAAATATTTTTTATTTCATTAATCAATTCTTCAATAATACAATTTTCAGAAATAGTTCTTACTTTTTTTCCTTTTCTAAAAAGGAGTGATTGATTTTTACCTCCCGCGATTCCAATATCTGCCTCTTTTGCTTCTCCAGGTCCATTTACAACACAGCCCATTATAGCAATAGTAATATCTTTATTTATACATAATTTGTTGATTTCGGGTTCTACTTTTTTTGCAATGCTGATTACATCAATCTCAGTCCGTCCACATGTGGGACAGGAAATTATAGTTGGTCCTTTGCGCAATCCTAATGATTTTAGAATTTCTATTCCAACTTTTACTTCTTCAACTGGATTATCAGTTAACGATACTCGAATAGTATCACCAATTCCTTCTGAAAGTAGAGTTCCTATCCCGATTGCAGATTTAATTGTTCCTGAAAATTTTGTTCCAGCTTCTGTAATTCCAAGATGAAATGGATAATCAACCAATTTTGCCATTTGTCTATAACTTTCAATTGTAAGAGGTACAGAGGATGATTTGAGTGAAATTTTGATATCATAGAAATCAAGTTCTTCAAATAACTTGATTTTTCGCAATGCACTTTCTGTAATAGATTTAGCAGAAATTCCATATTTTTGTTTCAAATCTTTTTCTAATGAACCAGAGTTAACACCAATTCTAATAGGGATTTTTGCATTTTTAGCTGCAGATATAATTTTTTTTATTTTGTCACGGCTGCCGATATTACCCGGATTTATGCGAAGGGCATCTATGCCGTTTTTTATGGATTGTAATGCTAAGCGATAATCAAAATGAATGTCTGCAATAATTGGGATTGTGGTTAACTTTTTTATTTCAGGAATATTATTTGCAGAGTTCATATCTGGAATTGCAATTCTGACAATGTCGCAGCCAACATCTTCCAATTCGTGAATTTGTTTAATAGTCTTTCCAGCGTCTCGTGTATCTGTATTAGTCATTGATTGCACAGAGATAGGGGAGTTGCCACCAATTTTTACATTACCAATTCTTATTTCTTGCGTTTTTCGTCTTTTAATCATTTTAGATTTTCCCTTTCAAAGGTTAATAATTGCTTTTTAATTTCTATACCTGCTGAAAATCCGCCCAAGTTTCCATTTGACATTACAACTCTGTGGCATGGGATAATAATAAGTAATGGATTATTGCCAAGAGCATTTCCAACAGCTCTTTGAGCCGTTTTTCTCTTTATGTTTTTTGCAACTTCAAGATATGACATTGTTTTTCCAAATGGTATTTCATAAACAAATTTCCAAACCTCTTTTTGAAATTTTGTTCCGAATAAAAGAATTGGAAATTCAAATTCTTTTCTAAGACCTGCAAAATATTCTTTCAATTGTGTAAGATAGATATTATTATTTAAGGATTTAATAAAAGCATTTGGAAAAAATTTATCAACCCATTTGTCATTATAGCAATTAATACTGACATTTAGTAATCCGTTTTTATTAAATAGTAAAAATATATTGCCAATAAAGGAATGCAATTTACTTTTATAGATTATATTCATAATAAAACAACCACCAGATGAAATATATATTGTCAACTAAAATAACAATTTATTTGACAATAAATTTATATTCTATATCTAACAGGCAAAAGAGATTATTAATAGGAAATCAAGCGTTTGCAATATGAAAAAAAAGGAACTAACATCTTAAAAGATAGTAGACAATGTAATCCAAATAGCATAATTATACAGTAAATTATTCAGGAGAGAGTATGGAAAATAGACTGATTGATTACTTCATCTCACTGGTCAAAATTGATAGTGAATCCAGGAACGAACTTGCAATGGCGGAAAGGATGCGAGATGATTTAACGGAAATGGGCGCTCAAGTTGTTTTTGATGATGCTCACGTAAAAGCAAAAGGGAGCATTGGTAATTTAATAGCCAAATTTCCAGGAAAGGTTGAAAAGAAACCTCTTCTGTTTTGTGCTCATCTTGACACAGTTAAGCCGGGCAAAGGAATAAAACCTGTTATTAAGAATGGGAAAATATTTAGTGATGGTACGACAATTCTTGGTAGTGACGACAAATCTGGTATTGCCGAGATTGTGGAAGCAATAAGAAGGTTACAAGAAGAGCACTTTGATTATGCTCCCATAGAGGTGCTATTCACAATTTCTGAGGAGATTGGACTATTGGGTGCAAAGAATTTGGATTATTCTCTTTTAAATGCAAAGATGGGTTATGCTTTGGACAGCCATAGAATTGGTTCTGCAACCATACAAGCTCCATCATTAAATGTTATAGAGGTTAAAGTTATTGGGAAAGCAGCTCACTCTGGCGCATGCCCAGAAAGAGGAATCAACGCTATACAGGTTGCTGCAAAGGCAATCTCTAAATTAAAGTTAGGTAGAATAGACGAGGAAACAACTGCAAATATTGGTAAGATTAACGGTGGGCTCGCAAATAATATTATACCAAATACTGTAAGTTTAAGTGGAGAAGTTCGCAGTCATAGTGAAGAGAAATTGGAAAAAGTTACAAATGAGATAATACGAACATTTGAAAAAACAGCTCAGAAATATCAGATTAATATTGATGGCAAAGTTTATAAAGCGAAAGTAGATATAAAAGTTGATAGAGATTTTCCAGCAATGAAAATTGATACTAATGAGCAAATAGTACAAATCGCATTAAAAGCTGCAAAGAATATTGGAATTGAACCAAGAATTGAAATTGGCGGTGGTGGAAGTGATGCGAATATCTTTTATGAACACGGATTGTGTATGCCAATACTTGGCACGGGCATGCGAGATGTACATACTTTAGATGAAAATATTAGTATAAACGATTTAGAGAATGGAACACGCTGGATAATGGAGATAATAAAAGAATATAATAAAAAATAAAGAATATTCGCCTGTTCCATTTAGGCGATGAAAGGAGAGAGATGAAAAAATATTTACTATCACCAGGACCTACACCGGTGCCGTCAGAAATATTGCAGGCTATTTCTGAACCAATGGTTCATCATCGCACACCTGCGTTCAAGGAAATGGTTGGCAAAGCCATTGAAGAATTAAAATATGTATTTCAAACTAAGAACGATGTGCTAATTTTCACATCTACTGGAACAGGAGCAATGGAGGGCGCTGTCTCTAATGTGCTGAATAAAGGTGAGAAAGCAATCATTATCCGAAATGGCAAATTTGCTGAACGTTGGGGAGAAATTGCTGAAAAATATGGTGTTCAGTCTATTTATGTTGATTTACCCTGGGGTATAGTTGGTCAGCCAGAAACCATAGAAAAATTACTCAACAAAAATCCAGATGTAAAAGCTGTTTATACTCAATTGACAGAAACCTCAACAGGTGTGGTTATGCCTGTTAAAGAGCTTGGGGAAATAGTTAGTAAAACTGATGCTTTGCTTATTATTGATGCTATTTCAGGTTTAGGTGGACAGGAATTCTACATGGATGACTGGAAGGTTGATATTTGCGTTGCTGGTTCACAAAAAGGTTTGATGCTGCCTCCTGGACATGCCTATGCTGCAGTAAGTGAAAAAGCTTGGGCTAAAATTGCAACCTGTACACAACCGAGTTACTATTTTAACTGGAAAACTTATCGTAAAAAATTAGCTAAAAATACAGACCCATTTACTGGCTCAGTCATTCATATCAAAGGATTACTAAAAGCCATAGAAATAATTCAAGAGGAAGGTTTGGATATAAGATTTAAACGGTATAAGGTGTTGGCACGTGCCTGCCGTGCTGCTGTAGATGCACTGGGACTGGAGATGTTTGCGGAGACTCCTTGTGATGTAGTAACTGCAGTCAAAGTGCCTGAAAGCGTTGACGGATTGGCATTGGTAAAAAAGATGAGAGATGAGTATGGTTTTACGATTGCTGGCGGTCAAGCTGGAGTCAAAGGCAAAATCTTCCGTATTGCTCATATGGGATATATTGAGAGATTTGACATTATAGCTGTAATCTCTGCTTTAGAAATGGTGTTAAATGATTTAGGCTGGAAATTTGAATGGGGCGCAGGTTTAACCGCTGCACAAAAAGTGCTTGCTGAAGAATATAAATTCTGACTTAATTGAAAAGTATTATTAATATTTAGGCGGGATGACCTTCCCGCCTTTTTATGTATATGGAATAGTACAATTTATAAAATTATGCCATTACAAATAAAGTATATAAGGACAAATACACTTGCTGATAAAATTGGAATTCATACCAATGATATTCTTCTATCTATAAATAACTATAACATAAACGATGTCATTGACTACCAATTTTATCAAGCTGAGGAAGTCCTGAGAATTAAAATTGAGCGAAATAATAGACCAAAAACATATTTAATGAAAAAGGGTTATTCAGAAGATTTAGGTTTAGAATTCCATCCAATAAAGTATCGGCGATGTAATTGTAACTGTATCTTCTGCTTTATAGACCAGATGCATCCGCAGGCTCGTCCATCACTTAAGATTAAAGATGACGACTTTAGGCTTTCGTTCCTATTTGGAAATTTTATTACTTTAACAAATCTATCCAGGTCAGATTATTTAAGAATTGTTAACCAGCGTTTATCTCCACTTTATATTTCTGTTCATACTACAAATGATGAATTACGAACAAGGATGATGAGATATAGAGTAAAGATGAGTATAAAAGAAAGGTTGAGATTTCTTGCAGATAATGAAATTCAAATCCATACCCAAGTTGTCTTAATTCCTGGATGGAATGATGGGACTGAGTTAGAAAGAACAATTTTTGATTTAGCAGGATTCTACCCCTCTGTCCAATCAATTGCTGTTGTCCCAGTCGGATTAACAAGATTTAGAAAAGGGTTAATGCCCTTACAGCCTGTTGATATAGATTTAGCAAAAAAGGTAATTTCTGATTCAATGGAATGGCGGGAGAGATTGAAACAGGAATTTGGTACTGGGCTGGTAACTTTATCAGATGAGTTTTTTCTTATTGCAAATGAAAAAATTCCAGAAGAAGAATATTATGATGATTTTCCTCAAATAGAGAATGGGATAGGGATGACAAGGATGTTTTTGGATAATTGGGATAGAACAAGAAATAGTTTGAAATTAGATAAAGATATGCACTCAGTTTCTCTTGCTACAGCTGAACTTATCTATCCGATTATAAGAAATCTGGCTCTGGAATTTCAAAAATGTACTAATATTAAAATTGATGTAATAAAAGTTGAGAATGAATATCTGGGAAATACTATTACTGTAACGGGATTATTGGCTGGTTGCGATGTTGTAAAAACAATTAAAGAAAGTGATTATGGAGATTTGATATTATTACCAGAAAATATGTTTAATGCTGATGGATTGACATTAGATGGTAAGACGATTGATGATTTGAGAATAGAAACTGAAAAGAGATTTAAAATTATGCGATGGTTTGCTTAAAAGATTATAAATTTAGGCAATTGACTTATTTTCGGACCAAGCATAAAATTGGCTTGGTTATGAAGGAAAAAATTGAGAGAGCAATTTTGGGTATTGAATGTCCAAAATGTGGACATGATTGTCTTTATAAACTTGACGACGGTCATTATAAATGTTCCAATTGTAAATTCAAATATAGTCCAAGAAAATTGAATGCTGATTTGCGGGAAAGATGAGTTTGTGAAAGTATATAGGGATGTTTATAAAAAGAAGAAAAAGTGAAAAGTAAAAATTTTTATAAAATATTTGACCAAAAAATATTATGAATTTTTTTATACTAAAATAGATTGCTCACGGATTAAACTATGGATAATAAAATCAAATTATTAACCTGTATCAATTTCTGGTTTGTTCAAAAACTATACATAAATTTAATCCACATAGTAATAAATCGATCAGTATATCAATTTACAATAAGAAAAAAATATATTACAAAATCTTTGTTTATTAATATATTCATTGGAGGAAAAAATAAATTCGTTTAGTTTAGCCTTTCTATCAGCACATAGGCTGATTGAAAGGCATTCTTTTGGGAAAGATAAATAAAAAATTCCTAAAACTTGGAAAAATATTGAAAGAAAGAAAAGAAAAAATGAAAAAATTAATTTGTATTTTATTAGGAATAACCTTATCTTCTATAGCTTTTGCTTATGAGGATTACTCACCAGAAATAAGTAAACTTTATTGTGATTTTGTGAAAATTTATATTTCTGATGTTGAACAAATCAATCTATTTGCTGAAAATCAGAATAAGGTAGGTGGACTAATTTACTCAATGAATACTGAATCTGGAAATCTTCAGATAATAGATAAGACTGAAAAAACTATTAGAAAGAAAGGTTACTTTCATGCCAATCTTTCACCTGGGTTGTTACCTGGCTTATCTTTTGGTTATGGCTGGATTGAAAGTGGCAGTAGTAAATATTTTAAAGAGTACATTCCTACTTTTCATATTAGTTACTTGGGTTCTGTAAGTGCTATTGGTATATTTCTTCAAATGAATTATTTTAAAAATATAACTAGAAAAGGCCTTTTTTGGATGGTAATTGCTGGCATTGATTATGGAATAACAGAACCATTTATAGCGGATCCGGGAGGTGGACCCTCTAAAGATAAAAAAGTAAACTCTCTTTTTCCTAATTTATCGATTGGTGGTGGATATAGTTTTAAGATAGGTAAGGATTCTTTCTTTCGCATTTCTTTTGATGTTGGTATAAAGCTAATAATTAGTAATTTAACATTTTCAGTGATATTATAAAAAAAGGAGACAAAATGAATACAAAAACATTAATTCAAATTTTAATTGTAATGATGTTACTACCAATTTATTCGCTATCTTTTGCATATATAGGTAATGTGCATCAATATATTATTGAACAAGCTTATGAACTACTGGAAACAGAAACTGGTATAGGATATGAGGAATATATAAATGATTTTTCTGACTCTGATATGCAGTATATAATATACGGATCCATTTATGAGGATATAACGGATTGGATTTACCATTACCACCTTGACGGCTATGATCCTCCATTTAACCAAACTTTAACTAATGATTTAATTCTTATATTTGGAGAATCAGGTAGATTGCAAACAGTTACTCATTTCTGGGATGCAGATGCTGGAATTTATGATAAAAGTTTTTTAAGTGGAGAGATGGCTAGTATTTATTGGTCAATGTATGTCGATAATTCTTTTGTAAAAGCCAAAAGATATTTTCAAGGTTATGAAGGTGGAAATCCATATTGGATCCCGATAAAATTGCCTAGTAGTGTTGAATATTTTGTGACTAATTATCCATCAAGTAATGGTTATGTAGTTCCAGAACCATACGGTTTAAATGAATTGTATACAAATGGATCAACAAAATTATATAATTGGGATCATCTCCTTTTTATAAATGGATACGCAAACTACGGACAAGATTGTTATTTCAATTCTGAATGGAGAAGAAATACCGCTTTCGCTATACTTGGTAGGATATTACATTTACTCGGAGATATGTCTGTCCCTGCACATGCACATAATGACGATCATGGACCAATCAAATATACTATAACTGGCGATTGGCATACTCATACTTGTGATAAATACGAAGGATGGTTAACTCATGGTGAAGGTGGCTTTATGGCATTTACAGAAAACTGGTATTGGAATTATATAAATATTCTAGCACAAAAAGGTGGATATATAGATATTTCACAGGAAAATGATCCCTTGTATTTTGCAATGTATACAGTCAATCAAATAGCAGATTTCTTTGCCAGCGATGATGTGGATGGTGATAATATCTTAACTCAGGGAAGTAATGCAATTTTAGATGCAATGTATGCTGAATTGGAATTTGAATTTCCACCTGACCATCCTGTACGTAATGCACATGAGATGACTGATATTGAAAGCTCTCAAATTCGCGATGTTGTTTTTCCTTTTGTTATTAGAATGACGGCAGGTTTTCTTAAATGGTTTGCTGAGGTAAATAATCTTACACAATATAATCTACAATTAGCAGACACATTAAAAGGATATTTCTATAGTTATACAAATCCAGTACCTGATCCGGATGAAACAAACAAAGAAATTTCACTTTATTATATTACTCATAATCCATTTGATCCAGAAGTTAGAGTAACAATAGAAAAAGAAAATGGTGAAACAATATGGGATAATGTAGAGGTGGCTCTTCATTTGGGTGTTCCGAAAGCAGGATATTTAACAAGTTGGAATTTTTACAAAAGATTAATATTAGATGATCAAAATTATACTGGTCCCATTACAATTCAGGTTTCAGAAGATGGAATTGTAACAAAAGAATCTACAGTTAATTATAATCCTTCCAACAAACCTCCGTTACCAATATTATTCCCCTGGCCTGATGAAGAAAAGGGAATATATCCTACTCATTATGGAAACTACACTAGCGGGTTATATTATAATCATAGTTATAATTTAAATATTAACGCACCTTATAGTGGAGATATTGATACATGGTATAATATTAAGATAGAATGGGATGAAGAGGATGGTGAACATATTTTTCCTCTGAATTATACCTCATATGTCCAATTCAATGATAACGGTACTGTTGATTTAGATATTCCCCAAAAAAGTGATATAATTGATCCTGGAGTTACTGCTGGAAATGTAAGACTTAAGATTAATGATGTAGAGGGATGGGACAATCATCCAATTGTATTTAATACTGAGGCATTTTCAGGTCTTATTAAAACGGTTAGTTATCCTGGGATAATTATATATTGTATTGGAGATGCTCCACCACCTGGTTGTCCTACTCTTTACTATGGAAATGAACGAGAAAATAATATTATTCCACTTGGAGAGAATCAAGAACAGGATTGTTTTGACTATACTTTGTTGAAAAATACAGTTAAAAATTCAGAAGTAATTGAGATGAAAGTAATTGAAAATCAAGATAATAGTAATTATTTTGACCTTGTGCAATTAGTAGCAGTAGGACATTCTAAAGATACTGAAGTAGGAATAAACAATAAGACTGGCGAAATATTCTTATACAATCCAAAATCACAAATTCGTTTTGGTACAGGAAAGGATAGCAGTTTTGTATTACAAGCAGAAGATAGTTTATTAATAAATCTATCTGATTTTAATATACCTCCTGTAGAATATGTATATTTGAAAGTAACCTGCTCATTATTATCAAATAAAGTTACTGCCAATCCTAATAAAGAGCACTTTTCAATAGGTGAACAAGCATCAAAAGATACAACAGAAAATGTTATAGATATTGTTGGACTTCATGAAACAGAATTTACTTCTTATTCAGAAATTAATGAAGATGACATTGATCTTTCTAATGGAATTCTTTTAATAAAGCCGTCAAGAGATATTGAGATATCTGAAATTTCTGTTGTACTTGATAATAGTGGTAAAGAGGATTTTGAAGTATCAAATTGCAACATACTGAAAGCAATATCTGTTCAGGATAATAAAAATGTGTTGAATTATATTCATTGCGATGATAATGTTTATTATGAATTTGGAATGGATGATGGAATTAATTTGTTGTTTGAAAACCCAATTTTAAATAATGAAACAGCAGATTATGTTTTTATATCTAAAGGAAGGTATATTCATAATCAACAAGATGAAATTGAAGACATCACTTACAAACTTTCAAATTATCCTAATCCATTCAATCCCGATGAAATCGGGACTACTATTTCTTTTTCAAACACAAAGCCCTCAAAGATAGAAATTTATAATATCAAGGGTCAGTTAGTAAAGAATTTTAATTTGGAAAGTGAACAATCTATGGTTATCTGGGATGGAAAAGATTATAATGGTGTGCAGGTAGCGAACGGTATTTACTTCTACAAATTGTCCTGTATGAACAAATCAATTGTTAGGAAGATGATTCTCCTCCGTTAGAGATTCTTGGTATCAATTTCCTATGTAAATATTTAGAAAAAAAAATCAAGCATGTGAGGGTTTATAATCTTCACATGCTATTTTATAATAAACCTGTCATAGTGAATAATATTGACAAAAGAATTTAATATTTTAAATATATTTATAATTCAAATAAAAAACTGGAGGTATAAATTATGTTCAAAAAAATAATTTTTCTTATTATTTTATCCGTATTATTAACATTTTCGTCTCTTATAATTGTAAATTTCTCAGAGTTATTTGCAGATACAATTATTGTTGATACAACTGGAATGGGAGATTATTTAACCATACAAGAAGGGATTAATGCATCTACAGACGGTGATACGGTTTTAGTTCATCCAGCAACATACACAGAAAATATCAACTTTACAGGAAAAAATATCATAGTTGCTTCATTGTATTTAATATCTCAAGATACAAGTTATATTTCCCAAACGATAATTGATGGCAATCAAAATGGAAGTGTTGTAACTTTTGTAAATGGTGAAGATACCACTGCTGTTTTAACAGGTTTTACTATAAAGAATGGAAGTAACACTGTTGGAGGGGGCATATTCTGCAATTCTTCCAGCCCAAGTTTGGAATATCTTGCAATTATTGAAAATACAGCTAATGTAGGCGGTGGAATTCTTTTCATACAATCAAATTCATGTTTGCAAAATTTAACTATTTATGGTAATTCTGGTAGCGGGGTTGCGTGCAATAGTTCTAATATTAGTTTGGTTAATTGTATTCTATGGAACGATTATCCAGATGAGATCATTTTTTATTCTGGCTCTCTATCTGTAATCTATTCAGATATACAGGGAGGATGGATAGGTGATGGTAACATTGATGAAAACCCACAGTTTGTAAATCCTGATATAGGAAATTTTAATTTAACTGAGAATTCTCCGTGTATTAATTCAGGAAATCCATTTTTCCCACCGGACCCGGATGGAACACATCCAGATATAGGTGCATTTTATTATTATAATGATACTTCTGAAATTGTGGCTGACTTTTGTGCAGATTCAACTGTGGGATTCTCTCAACTGACAGTAAATTTCACAGACCTTTCTGTAGCTTTTAACTGTGAAATTACTTCATGGAACTGGAATTTTGGAGATGGGAATACTTCTACTGAACAAAATCCTATACATACCTATAATAGCGGAGGATTCTACACTGTTAGTTTAACAGTAGAAGATGATAATGGTAACTCTGATACTAAAACAAAAGAAGATTATATTATTGTATATACAGTTATTGAAGATGGTGAAAGCATATCAGGGACTTGGTATGCAGAAAACTCTCCATATCTTGTGCAGGGTTTGGCAACAGTTCCCGAAGGTCAGACATTAACAATTGAACCGAGCACAATAATAAAACTCTATTCAGTAGGTTATCCCACTTATGGACGTTTGCGTATCAACGGTACCCTTATAGCACAAGGTTCTATAAATGACTCTATAGTTTTTACTCATTATAGTGATACAGGTAATTGGGGGTCTATTAATTTTGGTTTTTATAACACAACGAGCAGTATTGAATATTGCAAAATTGAATATGGATGCGGATTAGTGATGTATAGCTCAACAATAACAATAGAAAATAGCCTTTTTAAGAATAATTTATATAGTGTGATAATATGTGCTAGTAATTCTTGCCCAATTATCAATAATAATAGTATTATCAACAATAATGAATGTGGTGTTTATATAGTTGATTCAAATCCTACACTAATGAATAACATTATTAAAGATAATGGCTTACTTACTGACTATTCTGGGATTATTTGTTCAGGTTCAAATGGAATAATTGAGAATAATATTATACAACATAATGGAGGAAATGGTATTTATTTACCAGAATACAGTAGTCCATTAATTAAAAACAATACAATTGAAGATAATGAATTTCCCGGAATTTACTGTGGAAATAATTCAAATCCAAACATTGAAAATAACACTATTATTGGAAACCAATGGGGAGGCGTGTATTGCGAAAATACAAACAACCCATATATAATTAACAATATAATCCAGGAAAACGAATGGGGAGTTTATTGCCTTAATCAAACAAATCCAAGTATTATTAATAATCTAATAATAAATAGCCCTAAGGATGGAATTTGTTGTGATAATTCAAGTCCTGTAATTATAAACAATACAATTGTTTATAATGGTCTTATCTTTCCAAATTGTGCTGGAATTTTTTGTGCAGATAATTCTGATCCAATAATATATAATACAATTCTTTGGGAAAATAGCACTGATTTTGATTTTAGTGGATCTGATGCAAATCCGATAATCTCATATTCTTTAATTCAAGGTTCAAGTTTACCTTCATGGGTACAGGATGGTGGGAATAATATTTTTTCAGAAGATCCCTTATTTGTAAATGAAATAGGTATGGATTTTCGTTTAACAAATAATTCACCCTGCATAGACGCTGGCACACCAGATACTACAGGTCTTAACTTACCTGAGAATGACTTATCAGGCAGTCCACGAATATATAATGGCATAATAGATATGGGGGCGTATGAGTGGCAAGGATATGATGTTGATAAACCTCATAATCCTTCAACAGTTACTGGGTTATATCAAAATTATCCTAATCCATTCTCCGCCTTTACTACGATATATTTTAATATTTGCCACGGAGTCGCGGATGACGCAGAGATAAGGATTTATAACATAAAAGGACAACTTGTAAAACAATTCAAAATTAAAAATTCAAAATGTAAAATTAACGAAGTTGTCTGGGATGGGACTGACGAGGAGGGGAATAAAGTTCTGAGTGGTGTGTATTTTTATAAATTAAGTTGTGGTGAATATTCTGTAGCAAAAAAGATGTTGTTGATGAGGTAATTTTTACACTATTTTTTCTTCAATTCATAATCTAAATCAGAAAAAATTGACAACAAATTCCTAATCAAAATTTGATATTATAAATTATGACTCCGAAAAAGTATTTTCCAATAATAGTTTCCTCACCTTCTGGAGGTGGCAAGAGTTGTATCTGCCATGAAATTTTGAAAAGAAACAAAAATATTCTTTATTCAATTTCATATACCACTCGTCCGCCAAGAGAGAATGAAATAGATGGAAAAGATTATTACTTTGTTTCCAAAAAGAAATTCAAAAAAATGAGAAGAAATGGAGAATTTCTTGAATGGGCAAAGGTGCATAAACACTATTATGGCACCTCTAAACGAGTTATTGAAAATGCTTTGAAACAAAAGAAGTTTATAATTCTTGATATTGATACAAAAGGTGCAAAGAAATTTCTTAAAAAAATACCAGAAGCCCTATCAATTTTCCTTTTTCCACCAAGTATGAAGGTATTAGAAAAAAGGCTTAGAAATCGTAATACAGATAATGAGAAAACTATAGAATTGCGTCTAAGAAATGCCAGAAAAGAGGTTGGAGATTCCTGGTATTATGACCTTTTTCTTATTAATGATAAAATATCAATAGTAGTTGATAAAATTTTAAAAGAAATAGAAAATAAAAGTATCGGTCTCGGCCAGTCTTGGCTCCCGATGTATCGCCCGTCTGCCCGTCTTGGCTCGCCAAGCCGAGACAGAGGCGCCGAGCCTGAGGAGACAGGCGCCCAGCCCGTCTAGTCGCCGAGACTGAACGGAAAGGAATGTATGAATAGTAAAATAGTTCAGAAATTTATTGAAAACAATAATTGTACTTATCTATTCCTCGTATTAGCAAATGAGGAATTAAATCGTTTATCCAAACTTCCTTATCCTGTTAGAGAAAAGTTTGATAAAAAATTACCTGCAATGGCATTAGACCATATTGCTGAAGGCAATATTCCTGATTACTTTGTACAGGAAGAAGAGAAGCCTGAAGGTAAAATGTCTGATATTATTGATGAATAATCAAGTTAAAAGATACCTCTCTAAAACAGGAAATAATGAAATTCTTGAGCAGAGATTTGAACTCCTGGAATTGTCCGGCATAAAAAATTTTTTTCTAAACAGAGTTGAAATCCCTGATAAAGATGAAATTCTTTCCAAACTTGCTTTAAAATATAAAGATTGTAAAAAATGTGGATTATCAAATACAAGGCATAATTTTGTTTATGGACAGGGAAATCCAGATACTGGTATAATGTTTATAGGTGAGGGACCAGGAGAGCAAGAGGACAGGCAAGGTATTCCTTTCGTAGGTGCAGCAGGACAACTTTTTAATAAGATGTTAAAAGCAATTTCCTTAGAAAGAGAGGAAGTTTATATCACCAATATTGTAAAATGTCGTCCACCTAAAAATAGAAATCCATTACCAGATGAAATTGAGAGTTGTATACCATATTTGTATGAGCAAATTTGGATTATTAGACCGAAAATTATTTGTGCACTTGGGAAAGTAGCTGGCAACAGTCTCCTGAATAATGATAATACACTTGGGAGTATGAGAGGCAGCTTCTATAATTTTCAGGATATTAAGTTAATGGTTACATATCATCCTTCTGCATTGCTGTATCATATAGAATGGAAAGGACCAACATGGGAAGATCTGAAAATGTTAATGCGAGAATATAGAAAAGTGTAATCCAATCCGTCTAGGCTCCCGATATATCGGGAGACTGATATTAGAGAATTAAAAAAATGGCTGACAAAACGAAATCTACAATTTCTCATCCGTCTAGGCTCGGCCTAGCCGAGACTGAAGAAGGTATAAGAGTTCCACCACATGACCTGAATGCAGAAGGTGCAGTGCTTAGTGCTATGCTTTTGGATGATTGGGCTGTAGCAAGAGCATTGGAAATGCTTAAAGAAGAGTATTTCTACAAAAGAGCCCATAGGTTGATATTTCGCACAATTGCAAAGTTATTTGAAGCTAATGTTGAGATTGATTTAATAACCTTAATTGATGGATTAAAAAAGGATGGGCATCTTGAGGATGTTGGCGGAACTGCGTATCTTTCTGAAATATCAGATGTCGTTTCATCCAGCGCAAATGTGGAAGCACATGCACAAATTATTATAGAAAAAGCCACGCTACGTTCTCTTATAAATACTGCTAATAAGATAACTGAGGATTGTTATAGTTCAGATAAGATGAGTAAAGCTATTGTAGAGAATGCTGAAAAAGAGATTTTTAATGTTACACAAAACTTAATGTTAGAGGGTTTTGAATCAATTTCTAATATCATTCCAGGCACATTACAAAATATTGAAAAGATTGCATCCCAGAAATCCAGGGTTGTTGGCATTGCTTCAGGATTCCCGGCACTTGATAACAAGACAGGAGGTTTTCAACCGGGACAGTTTGTAGTTATTGCTGGACGTCCAAGTATGGGTAAAACATCTTTTACTTTGAATATTGCATCTTATGCTGCCGTGCATCAACAGAAGAAGGTGGGAATTTTTAGTTTAGAAATGGATAAAGAAAAAGTTCTTATGAGAATGTTAAGTTCTGGTGCAGAGGTATCTCTTTCTGAAATGTTACATGGATATGGGATTGACCAAAATAAAATCTTCTTGATTACGACCGTTGCAGAGAAATTATCAGAGTCTTCAATTTTCTTAGATGATAGAGGCAGTAACACAATGACCGATATTCGCTCCAAAGCAAGAAGATTAAAATCTGAAGAAGGATTAGATTTATTAATTATTGATTATATGCAACTTTTGATGCCAGATGTCAGTAGAACCAGCAGGCAACAGGAAATGACTGAAATTTCTCGTTCAATAAAAATATTGGCAAAAGAGCTCAGAATTCCAATTATTGCAGTTTCTCAATTAAGTAGAGCACCGGAATCAAGACAAAATAAGAGACCTGTCCTCGCTGATTTGCGAGAATCAGGTGCCATTGAACAAGATGCTGACCTGGTTTTACTTATCTATAGAGAAGATTATTATGATAAGGAAAATGCTAAAGAACCAGGTATTGCAGAAATTGCTGTTGCTAAAAATAGAAATGGACCACAAGGTACAGAAAAATTAAAATTCAGAGGGGAATTCACCTTATTTGAGCCATTAGATAAAATACAGTTTTGATGAATAGCTTATTAAAACATATTCTCTTAAGTTATTAAAACTATTTTATCATAAGTTAACACTAATTGGTTTTTTCTCGCACTTTCTAATAATTAGATAATGTCTTTTAATATAGTTCTATATCAGCCAGAAATTCCATCCAATACCGGTAATATTGGGCGCCTTTGTGTAGGAACTAACTCAGTTCTTCATATTATTAAACCTATGAAATTTATGATTACTGACAAATATCTTAAGCGAGCTGGTTTAGATTATTGGGATAAGCTCCATGTAAAATTCTATAATAGTTGGGATGATTTTCTTGCTGAAAATGAGGATAAGAATTTGCTGTTTTTTACAACAAAGGCAAACAAAATTTATTCAAAAATAAATTTTCAAGATGAAGATTTCTTGATATTTGGACCAGAGACAAGAGGGTTAGCTGAAAATGTTCTTAATAAGTATTGGAAAAATGCATTTACAATTCCAATGAGTAAAAATATTCGTTCTATAAATCTTAGTAATAGTGTGGCAATTGTGCTTTATGAAGCAATCAGACAAACAGCATTTTGTGAATCTTCTTGACTCAATATTTTTTAATTTATGATTTGTCCCTAAGCAAATCGAGGATTATAGTTTGATATTTATTTATCGGGGTGTAGCGCAGTCCGGGTAGCGCGCCTGCTTTGGGAGCAGGAGGTCCCGAGTTCAAATCTCGGCACCCCGACCAGTTTTATAAATATAAAATGCCAGTATTTTTTATGCAAATAAATATGATAATGTAAAGAAGAATTTCTATAAGCTTCAGCCGAGACGAATTCTTGCCTATTCTATAAATTATTCAATTTTAGAAATGCATAAAATAAGTAAGACCTTGATTAAAAATATCTCTCCACAAATAGATAAAGGAAAATATCCGGTCAAATGGGAAATTGATATTCCATTTGAAGTCACAGCAACCATTGATTCTAATGACACCTCTTGCCAGGTTTTTCTAAGACACAAAAGGGAAAGTAATAAAGACTGGCAATCCCTTGAAATGAAGCAAGCTGGGCAAGGTAAATACTCCGCAGAATTTGTTGCCAACAGGATTGGTTCTTATTTATACACAATTGAGGTTAATTCAAGTAGAAAAAGTATAAGATATGATAAGATTTTTTCTGTATATTTTCATCGTCCACAAGCTCGTTATGCTGCCTGGTATGAGATGTGGCCCAGATCACAAGGAAAGATAGCCTGTCTCGGCATGGCCGAGCCAAGACGGGAAGGCAGAAGCGCCACTTTCAAAGATATGGAAGCAAGGTTGCCAGAAATTTGTCAAATGGGATTTGATACACTCTATCTTGCTCCAATCTATCCTGTAGGACGAACAAATAGAAAAGGGCCTAACAATACTCTTACTGTCGGTCCAAACGACCCAGGAAGTCCATTCTCAATAGGTAATGAATGTGGCGGTCATAAAGCCATCAATCCAGAACTTGGCACTCTTGATGATTTCAAAAGATTTGCTAAAAAAGCAAACCAGATGGGAATTGAAATTGTGCTGGATATTGCTTTGACCTGTTCTCCAGACCACCCTTATGTGAAAGAACATCCCGATTGGTTTTTCTATAATGACGATGGAACTATTAAATATGCCGAAAATCCACCTAAAAAATATCAAGATATTTATCCACTAAACTTTTATCCGGAAAATAAGGATGAGATGTGGAATGAGATGAAATCAATCTTTCTCTTCTGGATAAAACAAGGAATAAAGACCTTTCGTGTTGACAATCCGCACACAAAACCTGTTGAGTTCTGGCAATGGCTGATAAAAGAAATCCAGGCAAAATATCCAGATACAATTTTTTTAGCTGAGGCGTTTACTGAACCTCCAATGATGAAACTTCTGACGAAAATTGGCTTCACACAATCTTATACATATTTTACCTGGCGAAACACCAAACAAGAACTGACTGAGTATTTAATTGAACTCACTCAATCTGAGATGAAATATTATTTTCGGGGAAATCTATTCACCAATACGCCCGACATTTTAATGCCTTTTCTACAAAAGGGGAGGCAGACCCGCATTCAAAATAAGAATTGCACTTGCTTGTACCTTGTCTTCCCTTTATGGAATGTATAACGGATTTGAACTCTGTGAAAATAAGGCAATACCCGGCACAGAAGAATATATGAATTCTGAAAAATATCAATATAAAGTTTGGGATTGGGACCGCCCTGGAAACATAAAAGATTATATTGCCAAACTTAACAAAATAAGAAAAGAAAATTCAGCACTTCATTATTATAGAAACCTAAAATTTTATGATTCTTCTGATGAAAATGTAATTTTTTATGGAAAGACTTCTTATGATAAGCGGAATACGGTTTTTGTCGCTGTGAATTTGGATCCTTTTAATACACATAAGAGCATCTTAAGAATACCGCTTGACCACTTTGGAATTTCCGAAGATAAGGAATATGAAATAGAGGAATTAATCATGGATAAGATTTATAAATGGAGAGGCATAGAAAATAGGGTTGAATTAAATCCAGATGAGGAGCCTGCGATGATATTTAGGATAAGTATGGATTCGGTGAGTCTTTTGCCGAAGATGAAGT
>CAYNOU010000038.1:18925-24229 GCA_964398885.1 uncultured Candidatus Cloacimonadota bacterium
AAGTGCCGACAGAGTCGGCTACTCCATATTAATTGAAAGGACTTATTAATGAAAGTTACAATGATTGCACGAGAATATCCACCGAATGTTTATGGCGGGGCTGGTGTCCATCTCCGTTATCTTGTCCCAGAATTAAGAAAAATAATTTCGGTTGAAGTCAGATGCTTTGGTGAACAAGATGTTAAAGAAAAAGATTTTAGAGTAAAGGGATATCAAGCATGGAAAAGGCTTATTAGTGACCCTAAAATTAGCAAGGCATTACAAACGATTTCTACAGATTTATCCATTGTAGATGATTGCATCAATTCAGATATTGTCCACACCCATACCTGGTATGCTTCTTTTGCTGGATACTTGGTGAAAATGCTTTATGATATTCCACTTGTTGTAACCTGTCATAGTCTGGAACCACTCCGTCCCTGGAAGGAAGAGCAACTCGGGTCAGGATACAAATTAAGCAGTTGGGTTGAAAAATTAGCCATTGAATCCGCTGATAGGGTTATCGCAGTTTCTAAAATGATGAAAAAAGACATTACAAAATATTTTAATATACCTTCAGAAAAAATAAAGGTTATCTATAATGGTATTGACCTCAATAAATGGAAAGAAACAAAAACAGATTATACCCTTAAAGAGTATGGAATCAAAGGTGAGTATATTCTTTTTGTGGGCAGAACTACAAAGCAAAAAGGAATGGTCTATCTTATTGATGCAGCTAAAGATATAAATGCGAATGTTGTTTTCTGTACGAGTGCACCTGATACAAAAGAGGTTGAGGATGAAATCCGAAAAAAATTGAAAGGTATAAAAAATACTCTCTGGATAAATAAACTTCTCAAAGAAGAGCAATACATAGAGCTTTACAGCAATGCCTCAGTATTTGCCTGTCCCTCAATTTATGAACCTTTTGGCATTATAAATTTAGAAGCAATGTCTTGTAAAACTCCAGTTGTAGCAAGCAAGGTTGGTGGCATTAAAGAGGTCGTAGTAGAAGGTGAAACTGGCTTTTTTGTTGAACCGGCTAATCCTAAACAACTTGCTGAAAAAATAAACATTTTGTTGGCTAGTAAGGAATTAGCAGAAAAATTTGGTGAAAATGGCAGAAAAAGAGTTGAAAAATATTTTGATTGGAAAATGATAGCAAGGCAGACAAAGGAATTATATGAAGAGATTCTTCATTAATTTGTATTGGGTATTATGATTATACATAGTCTAAAAAATTGGTAATTACATTTTATCGATTGAAACGGGCTGTAAGTTCTGCCAGTTTTCCCGCAATTTCATCTGTTAGCATCTCTTTTTTATATCTCCACTCCCAGTTGCCTGTTGAGGTTCCAGGTATATTCATTCTTGCATCTGAATCAAGGCAAAGAATGTCCTGCAAAGGAATAATTGCCCACTTAGATGGAGTAGAAAGAGCTAATTTTATCATATCAAAGCATATATCTCTTTTGTCAGTATGTAAGTAATTTTTTACTCTTTCGCAGATTCTTTTCTCAAATTTTTCAATATACTTAAACCAGCCAAGAGTTGTATCATTATCGTGAGTTCCAGTATAGACCACACAGTTTTTTTCAAATTTATGTGGAGGAAAATCATCCTCTCCAAATGAAAATTGCAGGATTTTCATTCCTGGAAAACCAAATTCTTCTTTTATTTCAATAACTTCAGGAGTAATTACCCCAAGGTCTT
This sequence comes from uncultured Candidatus Cloacimonadota bacterium, assembly GCA_964398885.1. GTDB lineage: Bacteria > Cloacimonadota > Cloacimonadia > JGIOTU-2 > JGIOTU-2 > JAGMCF01. The sequence goes on from CAYNOU010000038.1 coordinate 20,618, forward strand.
CAGCAATTATAGGCAGCTCACTAAGTTTCTTTTCCATCATAGAGAAGAATTTTTTTCCTGGACCTTTTTGCCATTTACCATTAATAGCGGTTTTATCTCCAGCCGTAACTGCCCAATATCTAACAAAGCCGACAAAGTGGTCAATGCGAACATAATCAACCATTGTGAGAAGATGTTTTATTCGTCTCTGCCACCAAGCATATCCATCTATCTCCATTTTTTCCCAATTATAGATTGGATTGCCCCATAACTGACCAGTTTCAGAAAAGCAGTCTGGCGGTGTGCCTGCTACTACAGTCGGATTCCCATTTTCATCTATAAGAAATAAATCTCTATGCGTCCAGAAATCAGCACTATCAGACGAGACATAAATCGGTATATCGCCGATGATTCTTATCCCTTTGTTATTTGCATAAGATTTTAGCTCCATCCACTGATGAGCAAATTTGAATTGAACGAATTTGTGAAATGAAATTTCATCAGCAAGTCTATTTTGCCATTTTTCTGTTGCGTTTTTCTTTCTTAAGAGGATTTCCTTATCCCATTTGTTAAAGCTAATTTTTTTAAAGTAATTTCTTAATGAAGTAAACAAAGCAAAATCTTCTAACCAATATCTATTTTTTGTGCAGAATTTTTCAAAATTTTCTTCGTCTTTTTGAGATTTTTTTATTTGAAACTTTATAAATGCTTTTTTCAGAATTTTACCTTTGAACTCAATAACTTTTTCAAACTCTACCTTTTCATTATTAAGTTTTGGTAGATTTAATAAATCTTTCTCAGAGAGATAACCATCATCTTTCAGTTTTTCAAGACTAATAAGTAGAGGATTTCCAGCAAACGCTGAGATAGGATTATATGGAGAATTTCCAGAACCAGGATAATTAAGTGGTAAAATTTGCCAGAGTTTCTGCTTAGCCTTTGCAAGGAAATCTACAAAATTATATGCTTCTTTTCCTAAATCACCGATTCCATACTTTCTTGGGAAGGAGGTCGGATGTAGCAAAATTCCACTTGCTCTTTGAAATTCCATTAGCAAAACCTCTTTTCTGTAATGCAATGATAGTACCTTTATCACTGTTACGATTATTTAAAAGTTAGGATTTCAATACATTAATTATAATAGCTGTCAATTTTTTCATCTGTAAATCCTTTCTAACCACAAAGGTTCATCCTTCGTCCCTCCCCGATTAAATTGGGGATTGGGAATGCTTTACAAATGATATTTTCATCCTTCGTCCCGATTTGTTTTCGGGACAAGTATGTTTCATGATTGAAAAGTAACCCTTTGCAGCCTTAGTTATTTTGATACCTAAAAGAAGCTAAAAATATTAAATTATCTATGAGTCTTGATATTTTACAATTTTTTTACTAAAAACTTGACTAAAGAAAATAGTGAATATCTTTTAATCAAATTTTTTTGAACAAAAATAACCTTAGAAATTGTAATAATTAATAGTTGTAAAAATGAAGCTTTTATTAGTAATATCAATTGTGATAACAATAGTATTATGCACCTGTGCAAAATGGGTTGAACCGATTACTTATAAAGATATTTTGGAAATTGAACATATTTATTTGACAACTGGTTATGCAAGGGATGCTTATATATCAGATAGTTTAATTTGCATTGCAGAAGATCAAGCTGGATTCTCAATATATGATAGAAATAACGATACTTTAATCTGCCATTATTACGGTTCAATTGAAAATGCAAGATTAATAGTTGCAGTAGAAGAGGAAAGTTTATTATTTGTTTATGATATTTATGGGAGTCCAGCCGCTATATCCGTTTTTGATATATCTAACCCTACAAATCCAATAATGAAACCGCCGATAACCGGCCAAACAAGTGATATTGAAGAAATGAAATGCTTTCACAGTCCAGGTGGAGGGGTTGATATAATTTGGATTCATAGTGATAAATATCAATTTGGTAATTATGTTAACATCTGGATGGGTTCATATTTCTACGATTTTCCAAATGCTTTAGCAGGTTTTGATTTAGATAGTCTATATATTTATCTGGCTGGTGAGCAAAGAGGCCTTTATATTGCAGATAGAAATAGCGGAAACATTATTAGCGAAACAGATACCCCAGGATTAGCGTTAGCAGTAAAAGTTGTTGGAGATTACGCTTACATTGCTGATAGAGAAGCTGGTTTACAAGTGATAGATATTTCAGATGTAGAAAATCCGGAATTAGTATATAGTTTTGATACTTCAGGCTTAGCTCAATCTGTAGATGTTGAAGAAGATTATTTGGTTGTAGGCTCAGGTGGTGGTGGCTTATATCTTTTTGATGTTTCAGATAAATCTAATCCAAAATTTTTGGATAGAATAGATGATAGCGAAATTGGCTATACTTATAAAGTTTTTTTGAGTAATATGGAAGTATTTGCAGCAACAAGAATAGGGATTGTTAAATTGAAAATAAATGATTAAAAACTATATCTAATATGAAACATACATGTCCCGAAAACAAATCGGGACACCCCATTAAATAGGAAGAAATTTAACCCCAGTGAAATAGGAAGAAATTTCACAGGGCAGGCGGGGCAGGCAAAGGATAATGAAAATGGCATGTAAGCATTCCCAATCCCCAATTCAATTGGGGAGGGCTTGGGAATGAGAGGTTATATTTATTTTCTTTGTGCCTTTGTGGTGAAAGCGATTTTCATATGAAAGGAATAAAATGAGAAAATTGTCTATTTTTACTTTTGCTTTAGTAATAATTATTACTAATAACTTATTTGGAAAATTTATTGAGATTCCAGATAATTCTGAAAAGCAGTTAGTTGAATGCTTATCCTCAAATAAAAATTTAACCAATTTGAAGTTTTCACTTACCGGTTATGAAAGAGAAACTTCAAATGAGAATGGTGAAGAATACCAAAAATTTAAATGTGTAGATGAAGGATGGCTTGCTGAACCAGGATTGCCAGATTTGCCAAGAATTACTCGCTTAATTGCTATTCCAAATAAGAGTTCAGTTTCTGTTGAAGCTATTAATGTTGAAGAAGAGATTTTATCAGATATTGATATTTATCCATATCAACCTGAATATGCTGATGTAAACTCCGAGTCAAAATACTTTATTAAAGATATTGATTTCTATAATAAGGATGAAGTGTATCCGAAAAAAATAGTTGAAGTTGGAGCACCTGCAATTTTAAGGGATATTAGAGTTGTAAATGTAACTATTAATCCATTCCAGTATAATCCAAAGAAAAAGGAATTACACATTATCAAAAATGCGGATATAAAAGTTACTTACAATAGCGATAATGTTGAAAACATAAAAACCAGAGAAAGGAAGATATCACGATTTTTTGAACCATTATATAAATCAGTTATTATCAATTATGATGAAATATTTGAAACGAAGGAATATCAACATGGAAGCTATTTATTTATATATCCTGATGATACTACTATAGCAGCATATCTTCAACCCCTTACAACCTGGAAACATCAGAAAGGTTTTGAAGTTGTTGCAGCTAATACTTCGCAGACTGGGACTACTTCATATTCAATTAAAAATTATATTCAAAATGCTTATGATACATGGCCTAACCCACCTGAATTTATATGTTTGGTTGGTGATGCTGGAGG
>CAYNOU010000039.1:0-24128 GCA_964398885.1 uncultured Candidatus Cloacimonadota bacterium
CAACAACACTATCCGGTTGATTGCTTGCTGCAACAGACAAGCACCCAATACCATTTGCATATACATTAGTAGAAAAATAAACTCCAAAACCATTCCCATCAGTATCTGGATCACCAGCGGTTTGTACATTAATAGAAATTTTTCTTCCATGATGATTTATTATCCAATCTAAGCCTAATTGAACAGTTTCAGCATAAATATCCTCATCACGATCATTATTTCCGTGATGTGCATTCTCTTCAAATGCCAATACTACTAACCCTGTATTACCCATTCCGTAATAATCACTTGAATCGTACCACCAACCATTTGCATCTTGGTTTAAGTACAGCCAGCGCATACCGTCTTCAATAGCAGCGTTAATTCGCTGCTGTTTACTGACGATTGGAATTACATCAATAGTTGTATGATCAATATCTATTTGGCTGTTGTCATCTGTCACTGTTAAAGTTACAGTTTTTATACCTCCTGTAGTATAGGTATGTGTTACAGCAATATCGCGAGAGTCCGTTACATTTCCTGTCAATATAGTTCCATCGCCAAGATTCCATTCATATGTTCCTGATGTAATATCACCCCAATGAACATTGCCCCAGATTGTAATTTCTCTGCCAACCCAACTATAATAATGTGGCATACAATTTACCATCGGTCCAGCCTGTCTTGAGCGCATTATTACATCCCAGTCACCGGGGTCATTCATTTCAGGATGCGGAGGGGCTTTTGAATATTTTTCAAGTAACTCCTGTGCTTGGATTATCAAATCATCTGCCAATACAGATGATAGCATTAAACCCAATGAAATAATAACCCCGATAAGTATTAATAGAATTTGTTTTTTCATAGGATAATACTCCTTTCTTATTTTTTATCCTCTAATTTCCTCTAAACATAAAACACAATAGCTTGTAACTAATACCTTGTTATTTTCTCTCCATCTGCCGTTTTCATTCTGCCACCATCCCTCTTCATTTTGAATCTTTAGAATTTGATTAGCTAGTTCTTCTCGCCAATTGTGTTTTACATTATTGTTATCAACAATAATATCCTCACCATAAACCCTTAGTGCCCTTGCCATCGTATGATAGTAATAAAACAATCCTTGATTACCCATTTTAGGTGTAGTTTCAATAACAAAATTATTTCTTATCCAATTATACGCAGCTTGAATTCGTGGGTCATCTCTGTCAAGTTTTGCATAAATCATACTTTTCAAACCAATATAGGTCATACTACCATAAGAGGCTACACCACCTGCTTTACTTTTTCCAGCTTCATACATAAATCCACCATCATTTTCTGAATATGCTTCTGGATTATAAGCTTTTAGATTTTGACACCGTTGCAGGAAAATTAGTGCTCTTTCGAAAAATAATTCCTTTGCTTCTTTATTTCTTATTTCTTGCCTTTGTGGTTTCTCAATATCAATTGGAATTGTTTCTTTTTCCATTAACGATTCAATTACCCATTGCATATTAGATAAATCAGGTCTATTATCACTTCTATCATACCCAATTCCACCATAATATAGACTGTCAGGTGAATATCCCTCAGATTCATCAAGTTGAATGTCTAATAAGAATTTTTCAGCTTTATCAATTAGTTCATCATATTTTGTATCATTAGCTTCTTTCAGAGCCATTAAACAAATTGAAGTATTGTAATTAGGAAGGTCTCCAATATGGATTGAACCATCCAATTTAGCACAATTAACAATAAAATTCAATCCTTTAGACACAGTTTCAAAATTTGAGGTAATATTAGGATTACTTCGTAACATAGCAACTACAACCAAAGCTGTAATTGCAGGATAATGTTCCCAACTTCCATCTTCTTTTTGTTGAGCTTCTAACCATGTTAATCCTAATTTAATAGAATGCTCAATTTCTTTTTGAATGGATAAGTTGACTTTGGAATAAGAATTAGAAAAGCAGATAACTATCAGAAAGAATAAGAATGTAATTTTTTTCACAAATTTACCTCCTTTCGTGACAATACAGTGTCACTAATAACCTGTATTTCATTTTAATTATTTGGTCTAATTATGATTTTAGCTTTTGTGCCTTTACTTGGTACAATTCTTGAATTAACTGAGTAAAGCATGTCGTCATTTCGAGTTTCCAAAGGATTATCAATGATTGAATATGGGTCATGATATGTTGTAATAATAGATTCTTCAATATCAGCCATAAAATGCCCTTCAACAAACATTGACCCCAAGAAAATCCAGGGTGTTTTCATCATTTCTTTTTCTCTAATAAGATTATAAGCTAATTGTTCAATTCTTACATTTACAATGTTATTAAGTGAATCAATCCATTCAACAAAAATTAATAATGAATCACTGTGAGGAATCTTATCTTTGTCTTGATAATCTGAATTTTGTTTGCATCCAAATCCTAACAATAGTAATGCGACTTGAAGATGCGAAGGCACAATATCTGTTTTCAAAACACTTTCATGCAATTTGCCATGCTTTCCACACAAAATCAATTCTATCATTCCTTTTTCCATATTAAATTCAGCAGGAAAAATGATTTCTTTTTTTTCTTTGTTTATAAATATACTTCCAATCCTGTATAAATTATCATTTATTTTTTCAATAGTAGAATTCTGAATTTCATCAGCAACTAAAATATTAAATAATAAAAAAGTTAGCAATACAGCTATAATAATTTTTGTCACTGTTACCTGTTATTAAAGAATGATATTATTAATTATAATTAACATTTTAATAAAACAAAAAAATTCTAATACATAACTAAAAACAATATAATATTTTTTTTATTAAAATTCAAAATATTGTCAAGTTTTATATAAAAATATTCATTTTAAATTATTTTTATATATAATAGAATGCAAAGTCAATTCATCTTATCATACTTCTTCTTAAACTCCTTTATTGTTTCATAAATTGACTTTGCGGCTCCATTCTGGAAATTTCTGTATTGTAATTTTCGTTCTTCCCACTTATTAGAAAGAAATGCAACCTCTACCAATATTGCAGGCATAAAAGCTCCCTTGAGCACATAGAAGTTTGCCTGTTTTACACCATTATCTTTAGTATTTAATCCTTTAACTAAATACCCCTGACACATTTCAGCTAATTCACTACTTTCAATAAGATATTCATTCTGCCGCATATCATAAAGAATAAAGTCTAAGTCGGAATATCTTTTGATGCTTTCCGGGTCTTCAAATCTAATAGCATCATTTTCCATAGCTTCAACTGCACGTGCTTCATCAGTTTGTGCTGTTGAAAGATAATAAACCTCTGTGCCGTTAGCTTTAGTATTATAAGATGCATTACAATGAATACTTATAAAAAGGTCTGCCTGATGGTTGTTTGCAAAATCTGTTCTATCACCAAGAGAAACAAATCTATCGTCTTCACGAGTAAGTAATACTGTTACATCAAGATTTTTTTCAAGAAGTTCTTTTACTTTCTTTGCGATGTTTAAAACTATATCTTTTTCTTTTAATACTATATGCCTACCAACTGCACCTGGGTCTTTACCTCCATGACCTGGATCAATTACTATTCGTTTGATTAGATACTGTTCCATAGTAGTAAGATTAACAATTATTCTATTATTCTTGATTACAACACGGTCAGGAAAGAATTTATTCGCACATAGATTTAAAAAATATTTCGGGATATAAAAATTACCATCTTGTATCTTTATATTATCATATAGATTATAGTTTTTTTTGCCAAATTTTACCCATTTATTATCAAAAAAGAATCTACACTTTTTATTAAAAACTGTAAAATCGATTATTTGTAAATTTGGATTAATATCTAAATTGGCTTCCAATACTCTTGTTAAATCATAAATATCAATATAACTTCTATTTTGCAGATGGTATATTTGAAGATGGTCTTTTCTGGATGAATTAACATAAGATACTGTATATTCGCTTGCAAAAAGTGAAATTGCTAAGAACAATAAAATAACTATAAAAAATAATTTTTTCATATGTAAATATAAATATGTGTATGGAATAGCCGAGTCTCTCGGCTGAATTCGGCAAGAGACTTGCCGACTCCAAACCATATTAAATTTTCATACTCCTTTGTCTTCCCGATGAATCGGGATCGGGATGTATGTTTCATATTAAATCTTTTTCTGATTATATGATTTTTTGTCAATTTATTATTGACACTTAAGTTATAAATCTTGAAATTTGAATTTATTATGAAAGATAAACTTTATATTATTGACGGCACGGCGGTTATCTACCGTTCTTTTTATGCTTTTAAGAACAGGCCCTTGATAAACTCAAAAGGAGAAAACACCAGCGCTATTTTTGGCTTTCTTCGTACAATCATTTCTATAATTGAGAAATTTAATCCAAAATACTTTGCAATTACTTTTGATGAAAAAGAGCCTACATTTCGTCATAAGAAATATCCAGATTATAAAGCTACAAGAGACAAAATGCCTGAAGAATTAGTTGACCAGTTAGACCCAATTCAAAAATTGGTTAAGTCTGCTAATATTCCACATCTGTCCTTGAGTGGCTTTGAAGCTGATGATATTATTGGAACTCTATCTCAAATATTTTCTGAAGAATATGATGTTGTAATAGTTTCTGGGGACAAAGATTTTTATCAGCTTGTAAGCGATAAGGTCACTTTGTTTGATTTATCTAAAGATAAGCATATTGGCAAAGAGGAAGTAAAGGAAAAATTTGGCACAACCCCTGATAAAGTTATTGATATTCTGGCATTGACTGGCGATTCTGCTGATAATATTCCTGGCATTCCAAAAATTGGGATCAAAACCGCTATTAAACTGATGGAGCAGTTTGGCAATTTGGAAAATATTCTTGCAAATGCTGAAAAAGTATCTCCAGAACGAATTAAGGAAAATGTAAAAAAATTTGCTCAGCAGGGTATCTTATCAAAGGAATTGGTTACAATTGACCGCAATGCACCGATAGATATTTCGCTGGAAGATTTGACTCTCCAAAATATTTTCACAGAAGATTTAAGAAGGTTTTGTGAACGATATGAGCTGAACACATTTTTGAAATATTTTGCACAAAAGAAAGAGGTCTCCCCTACCGAAGAAATTGAGTATTGCATAGTTAATGGTAAGTTGGAGTTTGATAAACTTCTCTCCAAACTGCAAAAGCAAGAAAAAATTTCTGTTGACCTTGAGACAAACTCTTGCAGTCCTATTAATGGAAAAATAGTTGGCATCTCAATCTGCTTTGAGCCAGATAAGGCATATTACATTCCAATAAGACATCATATTGGTAAGCAACTAAGTGCTAAAGATGTCTTAGCCTCGTTGAAACCAATTTTAGAGGATGATAAAAAACACTTCATAGGTCACAATATTAAATTTGATTATATGGTTTTTCAGAATGAAGGGATAGAAATTGCGAATCTTTATTTTGACACAATGATTGCCTCTTATCTTCTTTCGCCAGAGGAACACCGGCATAACCTTGATGCAGTCAGTTTACGATACCTACATCACAAAATGATTCCGATTGAAGCCCTTATTGGCAAGAAAGGAAAGAACCAGTTATGTTTTACTGAAACATCCATTGAAGACGCATCAAAATATTCCGGAGAAGATGCAAATATTACTTTCAGGTTATGGAAAGTTTTTGAGAAAAAGTTAGCGGAATTTAATATGCAGGAACTGTTTTTCAAGATTGAAATGCTCCTTATTAAGACCCTTGCAAATATGGAAAAGAATGGAATCTCGGTTGACCAGATTTTCTTTGGAAAACTATCAAAGGAGTTGGAACTCAAACTTGCAATCCTGCAAAAAGACATTCATCAAATTGCTGGTGAGATATTCAATATAGACTCGCCCAAGCAATTATCTGAAATATTATTTGAGAAATTGGGACTACCTATTATAAAAAAAACCAAATCTGGCTATTCAACTGATATAGAGGTTCTGGCAAAACTGAGTAGAGATTATGAAATAGCACAAAATCTTATACAATACCGTCAATTAAAGAAGTTGAAATCAACCTATGTAGATGCCTTGCCAAAACTGATTAATTCAAGAACTGGACGTATTCATTCTTCATTTAATCAGACCGTAACAGCAACCGGTCGGCTTTCAAGTTCTGAACCAAATCTGCAAAATATCCCTATTCGCACTGAGATTGGTAGGGAGATGAGAAAAGGGTTTGTGCCTCACCGTTCTGACTTTTCAATTCTTTCTGCTGATTATTCTCAAATAGAACTTCGTGTAATGGCGATAATTTCCAAAGATGAAAATCTTATTGCAAATTTTAGAAAAGGTGGGGATGTTCATTCTCAAACAGCTGCATTGGTTTTTGGATTAAAAGAAAATGAAATCAGCCATAATCAAAGACGGCAAGCAAAAGTTATCAACTTTGGAATTATGTATGGAATGGGTTCATATTCTCTGTCACAAGATTTAGGAATTTCACGAAAAGAAGCCCAAGAGTTTATAGAAAACTATTTCTCGCATTATCCAAGTGTAAGAGAATATATTGATACAACAAAAGAGTTTGCTCACAAGAATGGATATGTAAAAACCATTTTCAATCGGCGACGCTACCTTCCTGGCATTAACAGTAATAATCATCAAATCCAGGCATTTGCTGAAAGAACCGCTATAAATATGCCCATTCAAGGCACTGCAGCTGATATTATCAAAATCGCTATGAACAATATCTATAACAAGATAAAAGATAAGGGCGATGAGATAAAAATGATTATACAGATTCACGATGAATTAGTTTTTGAAGTTAAAACTGATATTATTGATAAATACAAATACTTGATAAAGACAGAAATGGAATCTGTTTTGCCGCCAGAATACAGCAATATTATCCCATTAGTTGTTGATATCGGGTATGGCAAAAATTGGCTGGAGGCACATTAGATTAGTTGAATCGGTTGAATTAGTTAAATCAGTTGAATCGGTTAAATTGGTAAATTAGTGTCTGTCCGTTTTTGTCATTCCCGCATGTTTTAAGCGGGAATCTCCTTTGTAAATTCAATAGATCCCTGCTAAAAGATTGCTGGAGTGACAAATTAATAAGGACAAAAGGTTTCAATATTATCTGACCAATACATTGGAGATGAAACAGCCAAAGGAGATAAGCTTTCTTATGGACCTTACAAGAGAAGGTCAAGAAGCACAACGGATAAAGGAAAAAGTCCCAATTCTTGTTGTGGTTGGCAATCCACCATATTCAGTGAGTTCAGAAAACAAGTCTGATTTTATTGAAAACTTGATGAGCGATTATAAAGAAGATGTGAGAACCGAACGGAATATTCAGCCGCTTTCTGATGACTACATAAAATTCATTCGTTTTGCACATTGGAAGATAGAACAGGCTGGCAAAGGAATTATTGGATTTATTACGAATAATTCTTATCTTTCTGGAGTAATCCATCGTGGGATGAGGAGAAAGATTCTTGAAACCTTTGATGAGATTTATATCCTGAATCTTCACGGTTCTTCCAGAATTGGCGAAAAGACTCCTGAAGGAGGTAAAGATGAGAATGTGTTTGATATACAGCAAGGTGTTGCCATTGCTTTATATGTGAAACTGGAAGAAGCACAAAAAGAGAAAAAGGTTTATTACGCTAACCTCTGGGGACTAAGAGAGGGAAAATATAAATACCTTTTTAGAAATGATTTGCAATCAACCGAATGGCAAGAACTTACCCCAACCGCTCCTTATTACTTCTTCGTTCCAAAAGATTTTACTCTGCAAGAAGAATATAAAAAATTCTGGAAGGTAACGGATATTTTTAAGGAGTGGTCGAGTGGTGTAAATACCCATAGAGATCATTTTGTTGTAGGATTCAAAAAAGAAGAGATAATCCAGAGAATTAGAATATTTGCAGGATCATTACCTGATGAATTGGTTAGACAAAGCCTGAACCTTAAAGATTCAGGAACTTGGAAATTATCTGAAGCAAGACAAAATATTAAGAGTTTGAAGCCTGAAGATAGAATCTATCATTATGCTTATCGTCCCTTTGATTATAGATATATTTGTTATGAACCAATACTAGTAGAAAGAGATAGAAGGAATTTAACGATGCATGTCTTAAATAAAGATAATTTGGTATTGACCACAATCAGGAAGATCCCCAAGATAGAAGATTTTAGTGCCCTCATTTGTAATTTAATTGGAGACAGACACTTAATATCTGATGGCACCTACTTCTTCCCTCTCTATCTTTATAAACAAGAAGAAGATAGAAAGCAGAAGTCCAAAGGCACTGTTATGATGGTCTTTGAGCCAAAAGCAGAATATAAAACAAAAGAGCCAAATTTCACTCCCGAATTCATAAAAGCCGTATCCACTCTTTATAAAAAAGAACCAACCACTGAGGAGATTTTCTATTACATCTATGCTGTTCTTTACTCCTCTACTTACCGAAAGCGTTATGAAGAATTTCTCAAGATAGATTTTCCAAGAATTCCATTACCTTCAAATAATAATGTATTCAAAAAATTAAGTAATCTTGGGAAAGAACTTGTTAAACTTCACTTGTTTAAATCTCCAGAACTTGCTGAGACTGGAATTGCTTTTCCCAAAGGTAACTCCAATACTGTGGAAAAAGTCTTTTATGATGAAAAGAACCAAAGAGTTTTTATAAACAAAGACCAGTATTTTGAAGGTATAACGAGAGAGGTTTGGGAATACCGGATCGGAGCATATCAAGTTATGCATAAGTATTTAAAGGATAGAAAAAAACGAAGACTTTCTCTTGATGAGATTAATCAATATATGAAAATGGCAAAAGCAATTCGTTTGACAATAGAGCTACAGGAAAGGATTGATGAGGTCTATAGACAAACTGAAATTTAAGTGATGGTTAAAACTTGCCACAGACCTGCCCGCCGCTTCGCTTTGGCAGGCGGGGACACAAAGACACAGAGTTTTTATATCCTATTTTAAGAAATTATTAAGTTTTTCTCCGTGTTCCCTACCTGACGGTAGACAAGTCTGTGAGTCTGTCGCTGACAGATATTTGCACTGAATTATAGTATATGCAAAATAAAAAAAAGAAGAAAATCTATTTACTCCCAATCGGAGATATTGATAAAACATTATTAGAAAAACTTAAAGAACCTTTACAAGAAAGATTCAAACTAAATGTTGAGATTTCCTCTTCTTTGCCTATGCTTGAAGACGCGTATAATCCAAAAAGAAATCAGTATTTAGCCTCTCCTATTTTACATCAGTTAAAGAAGAGTATCCAACCTGATGCAGAAAGAACACTGGGGATTATTGGTAAAGATCTCTACACCTATGGACTGAATTTTATCTTTGGTCTCGCTGATATAAAAGGTAATGCATGTCTAATTTCTGTTACTCGTTTAAGAGAAAGTTATTATGGCAAAAGCGAAGATGAAAACTTATTTTTCCAAAGGGTGCTAAAGGAAGCGGTTCATGAATTAGGTCATACTTTTGGTTTAAGACATTGTGATAACCCAAAATGTGTTATGCATTTTTCAAATTCATTACCAGAGACTGATATAAAAGAAGCTGATTTTTGTCTTAAACATCAATTGGAATTGGAAAAGAATATATCTAACTTGCCTTATGCAAAAACTTAAATATTATCATCACAAATACAATGACTAATTACAAATTACAAATTTCTAATAATCCCGACTTGTCGGGACAAATATCAAATGACAAATATAAAAAATTTGACCTCCAAAGTATTTACATTCGACATAATTGTGCATTTGGATTTTGACATTTTATTTGTTCACCCAGAGGAATACGAAGCAATTTTTGTTTTACAAAAATTATTCCACTGGGCAAATTAGATATTAGTCCCCGAATAAATCGGGGATTGTAATTAACCGATGATTCAATGGTAAATAAATAAAAGATTATGTTTGGTCCCTCAAATGCCATATCAAGCATTTTTAGAAAAAGATTTTACGCCGTTTGACCCTCTTCTTTTAGCTGAAGAAACAAAAAAGATTGTATGTCAGAATCTCTCGCGTAAATATACGAATTTCTATTGTACAGGCGTTTATGGTGGTATTTCTACTGGATATCTTTGTGGATGTTGTCTCAGATGTATATTTTGCTGGGTCAGTTTTTCTCGTGATTTTCCTTTCAAGTTTGGAAAGTTTTACACTCCCAAAGAAGTGGCTTATAAACTAATTTATAATGCAAAAAATAAAGGAATAAATAAGTTAAGAATTTCAGGTGGAGAACCAACTATTTGTAAAGAACATCTTTTAGAAATCTTGAATTTAGTAAATAAAACAAATTACTTCTTTATTTTAGAAACAAATGCTATACTTTTAGGAAATGACAAAGAGTATGTTAAAGAGTTAAAAAAATACAATAACTTATATGTAAGAGTATCACTTAAAGCAGGAACTGCTGAAGGATTTCAAGAAAGAACTGGGGCTCAAGGGAAATTTTATGAACTCCCCTATCATGCTCTGGAATATCTAAAAGAAGCAGGTATATATTTTCGTGCTGCTGTGATGAGCGACCCCAGGCTAATGCCAAAAGAAGAAAGAAAACAAATGATAAAGAAGTTGCATCAAATAGGCTATAATGATTATCTTGAAGAAGAAATTTGTGACCCATATAATACATCGGTTCTTAGGTTGAATAAGGCAGGATGGAAAATCTTTTAGATAATTGTAACCACAAAGGCTCAAAGGCACAAAAGATGAACTATAGGTTTTAAAGTGAGAAACTATAAATTAAATCTGTGTTTATCCTATGAAATAAGAGTAAATAAAAAAGGGAATAAATAAACTGATAAAATATTTCACAGTGTTGAATTCGCGTACATTCGTGGTTAAAGTTTTATTTGGATGAATATAAGAAAATTACACAATTGGCAAGTTTCACCACAAGAAGCTATAAGTATTCAAAAAGAACTTAAAAAAAAGGTTATTCTTGAATGTCCTTATCAATCTTTAGAAGATATAAAAACGGTTGCTGGTTGTGATGTGAATTATGAGAAAAAGAATGCAATTGTGCAAGTAGCAGTTGCTTTGATTATGCTCAAAGATTGGTCAATTATTGAAAAGGTTATAATTAAAAAACCGTTAAATCAAGCCTTCCTATATATCCCTGGATTATTATCATTTCGGGAAGCCCCATTTTTGCTTTCAGCTCTTCAAAAGATAAAGGGAAATCCTGACGTAATCCTTTTTGATGGACAAGGAATAGCCCATCCTCGGAGATTAGGTTTGGCAACACATATTGGAATATTGATAGACAAGCCAACGATTGGCTGTGCAAAATCTTTGCTTTGTGGTAAGTATGAGGAACCGAAAAATAAAAAAGGAGCATATTCCTTTATAACAGATAAAAAGAGTGATGTGATTGGAGCAGTGTTAAGAACAAGAAAAGATGTAAAACCTATTTTTGTCTCACAGGGATATAAAGTAAGCTTGGATTTAGCTTTGAAAGTAGTTTTAGCCTGTTCGCCAAAATACAGAATCCCCGAACCATTAAGGCTAGCACATTATTATTCTAAACATTGAATTCCCTCTTCTCTTCTGAAAATATTGACCTGATTACTAAATGAAATAGTATCTTGTAAAAATAATTCTATAAATTTGGTAAGTAAGTTATGAATATAAAACTAAAATATGGCAAAGGTTATAAAGAGCTCAAAATATCTTCAGAAAATATTATTGATGTATTAGAGATGAAAGCAATACCAGCATGCAAAAATCCATATCAATTGATTAAACAGAAACTAAACTCCCCTATTGGCACAGAATCTTTATCAAAACTTTTAGAAAAGACGATGCCAGAAAATATTGTAGTTATTATTAGCGATATTACACGACCAGGACCATTTGAGCAATTACTTAAACCATTGGTTGATGAAATATTAGCAACTGGTATAGATATGAATAAGATACGATTTGTTATTGCCAATGGCACACATAGAAAAATGACTGATGCCGAGATGCGGTTTCAGTATGGTAATTGGATAGTTGATAATTTTAGTATCCAAAATCATGACTGTCATGCATCCAATTTGGTTTCTTACGGTAAGATGGAATCTGGCAATGAGTTAAAGATTAATAAAACAGTAGCAAATGCGGATTTTCTTATAACTACTGGAATTCTCAACACTCATTATTTTGCTGGTTTTGGAGGCGGTAGAAAATCTATCCTCCCGGGAGTCTGTGGATATGAAACCATACGGAGAAACCATTCAAATATTATTTATGATTATGCAAGATTGGGGAATTTGGAAGGCAATCTCATACATCTTGAAATGTGCGAAGCAGCTGAAAAAGTGGGCGTGGACTTTTGCTTAAATATGCTTATAAATGATAAAAAGATGCTTGTAGATTGTTTTACTGGCGATATTGAAAAAGTTTTCGAAATAGGTGTAACCGCTATTAAGAAACTTTGTTCTGTAAAATTTCATCAATGTGTTGATGTGGTATTTGTGTCTGCAGGAGGCTACCCAAAGGATATTAGCTTCTATCAATCACAGAAGGCGTTAAATAATACAATAGAGTTAGTTAAAGATGGCGGCACAATTGTCCTTGTTGCAAAGTGCGGTGAAGGTGTGGGTCAGGATGAGATGGAAAGGGTATTAATTTCTTCTAAAAATCTGGATGAGCTTTTTGCAGTAAAGCAGGAAGATATTCAGATTGGCGGGCACAGAGCTTTTGCAACAGGAAAGTTGCTGAAGAAAGCTGATATTTTGGTTATTAGCAGTATGAAACCAGAAAAAGTTAAAAGTATTCATTTCATACCGATGGACTCATTTGATGATTGTAAGGATTTTATAATAAAAAAACATGGTAAAGATTTTAGATCATACATCATCCCTAATGGCTCTATGTTCTTCCCAATAGCTGAAATAACATAGATATAACATATTTTTGGTGATATAGGGTTAATACTGGATTTTATAAATGATAGAAGTAGTAGCAAAAAGATGTAAAAATTACGATAGAGAAAAAATAAAACAAATTATATATGAGATATTTTCTTCTCAAAAATTTTTAAATAGATTAAATAATCTTGATTCAGTTTTATTCAAACCAAATCTTTTAGGACCTTATTCTCCAGAAAAAGGGATAACCACTCATCCCGAATTTATAGCAGCTTTGATTGAAATTTTGAAAGACTACAACATAAAAATTTCCCTATTAGATAATCCGGGTGGAACGGTAAAATATGAGAAGGTTTTGCATGATACGGGGATGGAAGATTTATCAAAAAAATACGATATTGAAATCTTGTATCCTGCAATTTCTGGCATAAGAAAGTTTAAGAAATCTACTTCAGTCCGCCAGCTGGCGGATGAAAATATAGAATATATTGTAAGCAAACCATTTGTAGAATGTCAGGCTATAATTAATTTGCCAAAATTAAAAACCCATACACTCACACTCTTTACTGGTGCGATAAAAAATTGTTATGGAATCGTGCCTGGTTTAGCCAAATCAAGTTATCACCGCATTGCCCCTAATCCAACAGAATTTGCAAAAATAGTTGTAGATATTTACAAAATAGTTAAAGATAAAATCGTATTTAATCTTATGGATGGAATTGTTGGTATGGATGGGGATGGACCTTCTTCTGGTGATACAAAGAATTTCGGTGTAATATTCGGAAGTTACAATGCAGTTGCACTTGATTTTTGTGCATCAAGAATGATGGGCTACAACCCGAAAAAGATACCAACTATTAAATTTGCAGCAGACCAAACGCAAATCTCTTTGGCTGATATAAGATTAATCGGAGATTTTAGTGAGAATTTTGTTCTTAAGAATGTAAACATTAGAAAAAGTAAAATAACTAACTTAATTTTGCGTGGCCTTTCTACATCTTTTAAGAATGTATTTCAAAAGATATTTTGGGCTTATCCGAACTATAATCCAGAGAAATGCACAAAATGTGGAATATGCGTGAAATCTTGTCCCACATCAGCACTTAGAATTTCATCAGTCTCCCCAATTTCATCGGGAAGCCCAGACGGAAAAGAGTCTCCTATTCCTCAGTTGAATAGAGAAAAATGTATTCTATGTTTATGCTGCATTGAAATGTGCCCTGAGAATGCGGCATATCTTGAAAAGAGTTTTATAGCGAAATATTTAATAAAATAACTCTTTATTGATTGTAAAAATTCGGATTTTATTTATTATTTAATTTTTTAAAAAATTTTATTCAAAGCATAAAAATTTGACAACTTGTTAATAAAAAAAATTTCTTGCACTTAGAGGAGAAATGAGAAGTATTTTTAGTTTTTTGAAATTTTTATTATTTCCAGGCAAGTCTATAAACCAGTTAATAAAATACTGGTTTGTTATAGGCACCCTTTATGCATAATATTTACGGCATTTATGTTTAAACATAAATGCCTTTTTTCAGTTAGTAAAACTTATCAGTTAATTCTTAATATTTTATAGTAGAAGTCAGACAAGGAGCAATAATGCGAAAAGAGATTGAGATTCTCTGTCAGTTACAGGTATTAGATAATAAAATCAGAGCGGCAAAAAAGGAAAAAGAAAGATTACCAAAAGAGATTGAAAAACTTGAAAACAAGTTTAATCTGGAACAAGAATCAGAGAAGAATATAAAGCAAAGACTTGAGCAGAACCTACAACGACAGAAGAAATTAGAACTTGATATTGCGGCTAATAATCAGGAGATAAATAAGTATGAGAATCAACTGTTGATAGTAAAAACCAATAAAGAGTATAAAGCATTGAATTCTGAAATTACACATCGTAAGGAAGGAAATAGTGAGATTGAAGAGCAATTAATAGAATTGTTAGAAGCAGAATCTGCATTGGAAGAAGAAAAGAAGCACATTCTTGAGTTATTGGCAAAAGATAAAAAAGCTTTAGAGAAAGAGAAAAAAAAGATAAATATTGAGATTGATGAATTAATCAAGGAGATAGCTCAAGGAGAAAGAGAAAAAATAGAATTATCAAGGGAAATACCTGATGTTTTATTTAGAAGGTATCAGCGTTTAATAGAGCATAAAGATGGAAAAGCGATATCAACAATAGAAAATGGAGTATGTTCTGGTTGTCATTTTCGTGTTAGACCTCAAATTATTGTTGAAGTTGCAAAGGGTGACTCAATAATTACTTGTGAAAATTGTTCCCGAATTTTAGTCTTCCCTAAGAAATCTGCTAAAGAGAATTAGACAATCGCTCAGCACCTATTTTTGAATAGACACAAAACTTGTCGGTCTCGGCGAGTAGATGGGCTGAATAACATTCTATCCTTTGCAAATATTTAATTTTGTAGAGTAGATATGTTTAAAAATAGGTGCTGGGAGGAAAGTCCGAACACCAGGAGCAAAATACTTCGTAACACGAAGTTCCTGTAAGGGAAAGATAGTGCCACAGAAAACAAACCGTCCCGATTTATCGGGATAAGGGTGAAAAGGTGGTGTAAGAGACCACCAGTTCCCCGAGCGATCGGGGAAGTTTGGTAAACCTTGTTGGTGCAAGGTCAAATATGAGAGAACTCTCCCGAGCTATCGGGGGAACGAATCGCTCCGTTCGTCATACTCTCGGGTAGACCGCAAAAATCAGTCATCCGCCAGTCGGCGGATGAATCCTAATATATCAGAATGCGGTGACGCCTGATTCAGATAAATGATTGTCGTCCCGACCTTTTAAGTCTGGAAACAGAATTCGGCTTATTATTTTCTTTAGCAGATTTATTCCTTATCAAAAAGTTCTTCCTCTTTTAAGTATTTACATTTATTATATGGAGATTAGATGAAAAAAAACTGGATTATTACCACTGAGCAAACTAATGTAAATCAAATTCAAAATCTACAAAGTTCACTTTCTTGTCCGTATATTATAGCTGAATTACTTTTACGAAAGAATATTAGCTCTCCTCAAGATGCTGAGGAATTTTTCCACCCAGATTTTAACAACTTGCATGACCCATACCTATTCAATGATATGGAAAAAGCTGTTAGGCGAATAATGCAAGCTATTGAAAATCAGGGAAAAATCGTGATTTATGGTGACTATGATGTGGATGGCACAACAGCAACATCCTTACTGCTAATTGGATTAAGAGAGTTAGGAGCAGTAGTTGATTTTTATATCCCCAACAGAATGATTGAAGGCTATGGTTTATCAATGTTAGGTAATAAGGCTATACTTAGTAAAAAAGCTCATGTTGTAATTACGGTTGACTGCGGGATAAATGCTGTTGATGAAATAAATTATCTTAATAAAGAGGGTGTTGATGTAATTGTTACTGACCATCATACACCCAAGAAGATTTTGCCAGAGGCCTTTGCCATTATTGACCCAAAACTTGAGGACTCAAAATATCCTTATCAAGAGTTAGCTGGAGTTGGCATTGCTTTAAAATTAATTATCGCTATTTATCGTAAATATAATCGTGATAATATAGAAAATGTTTCAACTTTTTTTGACCTGGCTGGACTGGGAACAATTGCAGATATAGTTCCCCTCACAGGAGAAAATAGAATTATCGCAAGTCTTGGTATAGAAAGGTTAGAAGAAAGAAAGAATTTAGGATTAAGTTATTTATTAAATCTTGCTGGATTGAAAACTTGCAAATTAAAATCAAGTGATATTGTTTTTAAATTAGCCCCAAGAATAAATGCTGCAGGACGCTTAGGAAGTGCAGATAGAGCTGTGGATTTGATGACTACATCAATTTCAGAAGATGCAAAAAACTTAGCATTAGCAATACATAATGAGAATCAAAAACGACAGCTAATTGACCAAACAACCTTTCGTGAAGCATGTGATGTGATTGAGTCAAAATATCAGGATTTAGATAAAACATTTTTTTTCGTTCTAGCAACAGACCATTGGCATCCAGGCGTTATTGGTATTGTTGCTTCTAAAATTGTTGAAAAATACAACCGACCTACAATACTAATTACTTTTGCAGAAGGTGAAGGTAGTGGCTCAGGTAGGAGTATCCATAATTTCAATATATTTGAATGTCTATCCCATTTTGAGGAATATTTGATAAGCTTTGGTGGACATAAATATGCTGCTGGCTTGACTATTTTGCCGGAATATATTGATATATTTGAAAAAAAGGTTAATGAATATGCAAGAAATAGACTAACCATAGAAGATATCCGTCCCCAAATCTATATCTCAGGAGAATTAAAACTGAATGAGATTGACAAAGACTTATTAGAATGGTTAAAACGATTTGCACCATTTGGTCCCGGTAATATGAATCCTATCTTTCTCAGTAGAAAAGTAATGATTGTGGGTTATCCATATACTGTTGGAACGAATCATCTAAAACTCAAAACAATCCAGAATGACAAAACATTAGATTTGATAGGATTTAATATGGGAGAGATGTCTCCTTTCCTGAAGAAAGGCTCTTATGTTGATATTGCTTATTCCTTGGAAGAAAATGTATGGCAAAATGTGACTAAAATCCAGGGCAAACTAAAAGATATTCGTCCTTATGTACCTGAATAAAAAAATAAATAAATTCTCTTCAACACATTTCATTTATAAATGCCAAACTATCTTTATAGTTTTAATCATTTGCATTTCTTGTTCGCAAATATCTATATTAGAAAATTCTCATATACCAAAGTCCATTTCATTCCAAAAATCAATAAAGTTACCCTTTATCCCTGATAAGATTTGTTACTGCTCGTTCTCAAATACATTTTTGTTATTAAATGGAAGTGAAAACCTTATCTATCGGATTGATTATAATGGCAAGGTATTGCAAAAAATTGGAGAGTTCGGTTTTGAAAGAGGTCAATTCGCAAGTATCTCGGATATTACTACAGATAGTTTTGGGAATCTTTTCGTTGTAGATAAAGTAATAAATAAGGTTGTTGAATACGATGAAATGGGACAATTCATAAACAGTATCTCCTTTTCTGAACTTGCAGAACCTATATTAGTAGAATTTAAAGACAGCGGAGATTTAATCCTTTATGACTCTCCAACAAATAAAATATATTGTTTTGATAACAGAAGAAAACTAAGGTATAATTTTGGTCAATTTATACTAAATCTTCCTATATGTCTTGTAAGCTCAAATAATGTAAATTATGTATTGGATAAAGGTAATAACAATATTATTGTGTTTGATAACTTTGGTGGGATTATCACAACAATTGAATCAAAAGATGAAATAATCAATATAAGCACTAATAAAAATATATTGTATTATATTGATTCTGTTAGCAACATTTTTTGCTATAAAAATCAAGGGAAAATTAGATATAAATTAGCTTCATTAAATGACTTTGTGCCTATTATTAGCCCCAAATTTATTATTGCATATAAAAAAGTAATTGGAATTATTGACAAAAATAATCTTTATATATTTCAATTGACTATTAAATAGCATATTGTAATAATTATATCAAGCAAAACTTTAAAGAGCTTAGAGATATTTTTTGTATTTTATTTTTCAAATAATGAGTCCACTCTAATCAGTCTCCCGATATATCGGGAGCCTAGACGGAAAAGTTATATTCAGGTATTATGAAACCGTTAAAACGGTTGAGATTGGTGTGGTGTTTTAACCCCCAACTTAAGTTGGGGGTTACTTGGAAGATAGAAACTTTAAACCGTTTCAACGGTTTCCTACCGACATGTCGGGACACAAATTTTAAAATATTTCATTCTTTAGACTTTTTATAGTGAACTCAATAATATTTTAAAAAGTGAAAGTTAGGAAATTAGTTACTCACAGAAAGAACTACTTCTGGCTATCAATTATTTCAGGTATACTTTTTGGATTATCCTTAATTGATATTGGACTTGGTTTTTTATCATTCTTTGCATTCATTCCCTACTTGGCATTTGTGATTAAATCAAGTTCTAAACAATGCTTTTTAGATGGTCTAATATTTGGATTTGTTTTAAGTTGTATCACTCTTTATTCAATTATATTAGTTAAAGTTATTGCATTTATTGGACTTTTGATAGCAATGCCGTTGTATTTTGGCATTCTTACCCTTTTTATTAAAAAGATTCAATTACAATTCACAAAATCCTTCTTCTATCTTTTCCCAATAGTATGGATAGGTTTTGAATATTTTATGACATTAGGATCTTTAAACTTTCCCTGGCACAATATTGGATACTCTATTGCTAATTATTATTACTTGATTCAATTCGCAGATATATTTGGAGTTTATGGACTTTCTCTACTCATTCTAATAATAAACATACTAATTTACATATTTTTTTCAGGTAAATTTAAAGCACTATTTTTTATCATAATCCTATTGATATTATGGTCTGGTTATGGAATTTATAAGGATAGAACAATTAAACTTCAAAAAGAAAACCTAAAAGTTGGTATCGTCCAATTGAGCATTTTACAAACGGATAAATGGAACCCAGCGATTTTAGATTCCACTATAGAAGAATACAGGAAACAGCTTTCTGTACTTGCCAAAAAGGACAGTGTTGATTTAGTTATACTCCCTGAATCTGCAATCACAACTTATCTCTTGCATGAAAGAGAATACAAAAAAAGAATATCAGATATGGCAAAGGCTAATGATGTAAATATTGTTGTCGGATTTCCAGATTATGAAATAAAATGGGTAGAGAAAAAGCCGAAATATTACTTTTTCAATAGTGCAACTATGGTTGGCAAAGATGGAAATTTTCTACCAAAATATGATAAAATAAGACTTGTGCCTTTTGGTGAGAGAATTCCTTTCTTAAGCAAATTTCCAATTTTAGAAAAACTGCAATTCGGACAGGCAAATTTTGAATATGGTAAAAACCCAAGACTTTATACTATTGATAATTTTCACTTTCCTATACTTATCTGTTTTGAAGGTGTTTTTCCAGAATTATCCAGACAATATATTGAAAAAGGTGCTGACTTCATAGTGGTCATCACAAATGATGGATGGTTCCAGAAAACTGCATTCCCGAAAGAACATGCAAATAATACAAAAATTCGGGCTATTGAAAACCGTGTTTCTTTGTTTAGAGCTGCAAATACTGGCATTTCTTATATAATTAATCCTAAAGGAAAAGTAATTAAAAAGACGAAAATTTATGAGAAGAATAATATTTCTGATTTTTTGTTTACATCAAAAAATAATGTATCAATTTTTGTAAAAGTTGGATATATTCTGCCAATAATTTGTTTCTGGCTTTCAATTTTATTAATTATTTATGCAATATTTTCTAAATTATTACTCGTGAGGAAAAAATGATTAGAGAGATAAAATCAAAAACAAAGTATTATTACACAATGGGTGAGGTGTGCAATATAACGGGTCTTAAACCTCATGTATTGCGATTTTGGGAAACACAATTCCCACAGTTACATCCTCGTAGAAAAGAACGCTCCAACAGACGATATACCTCAAAAGATATTGAAACAATCAAGAAGATAAAATATCTCCTTTATGTAAAAGGCTTTAAAATTGAAGGTGCGAAAAAAAGATTGAAAGGTTTTACTGACTTTGCTGAAATAGAAAAGCAAGAATCTCATCAACTTGATGAAGAACGGAAAAAGATTCTAAAAGATGTTCAAAAACAACTTAGAGAAATCAAAAAACTTACTGAAAAGTTTATTACCTTCGAGTCGTAAGGAATAGAATGACGACGACTCGAAACAAAATGGATTGGCTCCGACTCGTCGTTCCCCCGATACGGTCATTCCCTGTTAAATATTGCTTCGCATTTCACAGGGTAAACTTCCCTACGGGGTAAACTTACGAGTCGGAATCCATCTGAGGTGGCCTATGAGATTAAAGATTGAACTTATATACGAAGGCAAACTGCCTTTTGATTTGCCTTTGAACTACAATTATAAACTAACAGCAAATATTTACCGTTTGTTTTCTAAATCTTCAAAAAAGTACAGCGAATTTCTTCACGATAAAGGCTTCATCATAAATGGCAAGCATCTAAAACTTTTTACCTTCTCTCGTTTGTTTCCAAGAAAATATGAAATCAAAAACCACAATCTTTCAATCCTTTCCCCACAGATTAATTGGTATTTCTCAACAATGATTGATAAAAGCATTGAACATATTGTTAAAGGAATTTTTTCAGATGAATATATTATTTTAAATTCTAGGGATAAAGACATTGAATTAAAATTTAGTCAGATTATATCAGAACCAGAAGTTGAATTTATAGAGAAAATGAAATTCAAATGTCTCTCCCCTATCAATGTGAATTCTAACAAAAGAAAGGAAGACCTGGATTATTTTATGGATACAGATCTATTTCGAGAGGAGTTGTATAATAATCTAAAAACGAAATACCAGTTGATTTACAATAAGTCGATAGAAACTGACATCCCTTTCCTTTTTGAGTTCCTACCAGAATATCTATTTAAAAAACAAAATAAGATTGCTGATTCTATCCAATATAAAACCAGCAATGGCAAGATAATTTACATCAAAGGCTTTTTTGCTCCATTCAAAACAGTATGCGACCCAAAACTGATAGAAATTGGCTATCAATGCGGATTTGGAATGCGGAATAGTGCTGGATTTGGGATGGTGGAGAAGATTGGTTGAATTAGTTCACCCCGTTAGATATTTATGTTTTTATATAGATATTATCCGCCAATTGGTGGGTATTAAAAAAGAGATATAAATTTTTTTTAATAAATTATCTAACGGGGTAAATTAGTAAAAATCTCCTCTTGTTTACCCTCCATCTTTTAGGAGGGCCTGTCCGTCCTCTGGCGCGACTCCTTTGCCCTTTTGAAAGAAATGGGATGAAAAAGTTGACGGATATTTATTTTTTTTAGTTTAGGTAAAATCATAAAATATGATATATAATTTAAAAGGAGATTGTTATGACACAACACAAAGACATTCAGGACCCGAAGAATTATTCGGAAATGCACTATAAGTACTTTGCAGCAAAACTCTTTTCCCAAGAGACTACAAGAGAGGAGCTGGAAGAAATTTGTATGACTTTGGGTCATCTCCCAACAAAAGAAGCACAAGACCTGCTGGATAAATTCAGCAAAAGTAAAAGAGCAAACGAAGTGGAATGGCTGGAATGTGCTGTTGAAGAAGGGAAACATTGGTATCTCTCGCCAACAAATGAACAGGAAGAACGAGATTACCTTGCCTTGAAAATGCTTCAAATGAAAGATGATGAGATTGTGGAATTGATGGGCAAAAGAGACGAACACGATTTTCAAATCCGAACAATGACTATTGAACTAAAAGCATTTGAAAAACTCGCCAAAGAAAAAAACAATCAAAATGAGGACGATGACCTCAAATGCCGGATTAGTGCTTTACAAGATTTGATAAAAATGGAGACTGCGAGTTTGGAAGAGGTTGACAAAGAGATTGAACTACAGGAAAAGATTCAAAAGAAGATAAAGCAATCAATTACTACGGAACGATATAAGGATGTTGACCCAATGTATATGACTAATTGTCATTTTGATGGAGAGGTGTGGTAAATTGATAAATTTGTGAACTCGTGAATTGGTGAACTGGTAAATTAGTAAAAATCTCCTCTTGTTTACCCTCCATCTTTTAGGAGGGCCTGTCCGTCCTCTGGCGGGAGAGGAGTGCCCTTTAGGGCGAGGTGTGTTTAAACATTTAACTGGTAAATTGGAGTAGGCGCCTGTCCACCTCTGGTGGAACTCCGTCGTCTTCTTTAAAAAAAATGCAATGAAAAAAGTTGAATTAAATATAAGAAAAAAACACTTTAATTACGCTTATACTGTAAAAGTCAGTATTAGTAAAAGTTAATAGGAAAAATAAAAATGAAAGTAAAAATATTAAAAATTGTCTTTCTCTCTTCACATCTAAGAAAAACTGATATTCCAAAATTTCGTGGTTTCCTTGCAAAAAAATATCCCAATTACACCCTCATTCATAATCACTTAGAAGATGGGAAATTCCGATATTCATACCCACAAATACAATTTAAAACAATAAACGGACACCCAGCAATTATCGGTATCAGGGATGGAATTTCAATATTAAAACAGGTATTTATGGAATTGAATAATATAAAAATTGGAGAGAAAGAAGAAACTGTTTTTGAAAAATCAATTTCATTAAAAGAAGAAGAATTTGGCATAGCAGATAATTATATTGATTACCAATTTCTATCTCCCTGGATGGCTTTGAATCAGGAGAATTATGAGAAGTATAAACAAATGAATCGCTTTGAACAACAGCAATTT
The DNA here is from genome assembly GCA_964398885.1 of uncultured Candidatus Cloacimonadota bacterium. Taxonomy (GTDB): domain Bacteria; phylum Cloacimonadota; class Cloacimonadia; order JGIOTU-2; family JGIOTU-2; genus JAGMCF01. The sequence continues at coordinate 23,143 of CAYNOU010000039.1, forward strand.
GTCAAGCATCTATTACGAGAAAACCTAAAGACAATATCTAAAGGTTTTGATTATACGATTCCGGATATTGAAGAAGTAAAAGTTGATGGAAATTTTGTAAAAAAAGAAGTAAACTTTAAGAACTTGACAATGGTTTGTTTTACCGGTTCTTTCTTGACTAACTTTTATCTTCCAGAGTTTCTTGGTATTGGCAAGCAGGTTGCAAGAGGATTTGGAATGGTGAAGAAAATTTAAATCCAATAACGAAAGCATTTGGATAGTAAATTACTAAAATACATTGAAAGGCAGGAAAAAATGAATAAGTTAGAATTATTAAAAGAATTAAAAGAGAAATTAAAGACAAGATTTCCAAGTTTAGAGCAAATTATTTTGTTTGGTTCCCAGTTGAAAAGTGACAAATTGCTAAAATCAGATATTGATGTTCTTTTAATTTTTAATCAAAATATTGACTGGCAGGTTGAAAAGAAAATATTGGATGAAATCTATGAGATAGAACTGAAACGAGATGTAGTTTTTGATGCTAAAATATTTTCCCAAAAGGTAATTAATACCAGTTTATATCAAGCAATGCCATTTGTAAGAGAAGTTTTGAATAATGGAGTAGAAATATGAAAAAAAGTGATAGGCAGAATTTAATCAATTATCGGTTATCAAGAGGTAAAGAGAGTATTGAGGAAGTTAAACTACTTATGGAAAAAGAAAAGTATTTTGCAGCTATGAATAGAATTTATTATGGATTATTTTATGTTGTAAATTGTCTTGCTCTAATTGATGATTTTACTACTTCAAAGCATACACAATTAATAGGATATTTCAATAAGAATTATGTAAAAACAGGTATATTTCCAAAAGAGATTGGTAAATTTTTTAAAGAATCATTTGAAGGTCGTTCTAAAAGTGACTATCAAGATTTAGTTGAATTTACTAAAAAACAAGTTGAACAAGATTATGAAATGATGAAAAAGTTTATTACTTTTGCTGAAGGG
>CAYNOU010000040.1:0-24027 GCA_964398885.1 uncultured Candidatus Cloacimonadota bacterium
GAAAGAGGATTGGGGAGGCAAATATGTCTGGTAAAAAATAAAAAAATAAGGAGAGGACAATGTTTAAAAAAACCGCAGTAACCGCAATCTTGCTTGCATTGTTTTTAGCAGCAAGCTTGATTGCAGATAACCCACCAGGTGAAAGATTTCCAGTAGACATATATGTAACTGTACATGTAAATGGCGAGGCCAATGTTGATGTTGGATATTTTGATGCTAACCATAATACGCCCTATATGGTAAATCATTATTACAAGGTCCATAATGATGATGTTATTCATTATCATAAAGATGTTTGGCCACCTAATGATCCACCACCTTATTATGGATTTGCGGAAGGATGGGGAACATTATATGGTGGTTATGATTACGATGAAGGAATATTCGGTTACCCACTTTACCTTGAATTATGGATAGGTATGGCTTCTCCCGATCCCCAGGATCCTGAAGAATAAGATATCCTTAGGGGGCAGAAGTTTTGTCTTCTGCCCCAATTATAAAAAATAGATAGGAGCACAAAATGACAAAAATAATTTCTTTATTAATAATAGTATTATTATTTACTTACTTTTTTTCTTTTGCTAATGATTTTACTATTGAGAAGATTAACACTTTTGCATTTGCACAAAATTTTAATACTTCTGAAGAGAGTATAATAATAGAGTATCCATATTTGTACGCACTAACTTCTCACGGTTTGGAGATTTATGAAATAATGAATAATGCTCATTTGCAGCAGCTTGCAGTTTTAGCAATTAGATCTCCAGCTTACTTTGTTAAAAAGGATAATTTTATTTATATCACTAATCACTCTGTTGATATTTATGATTTATTTCCAATCTGTCTTTATCAAGTTGACATAACGGATAAAGAGAATCCATACATTTACAACGAAATTGAATTTGATGAAACAATTCGTTACTTTATCTTACAAATTTATAATAATTATCTTTATTTATTGAACGGTAACATACCAGACAGGATATATACTATACCTGATTTAGAATTTTTTACCAGTATTCCTGCCTCAATAGATATTGAAAAAATCAATGATTCAATAGGGGTAAATATACCATACGTCAATCTCCTTGATATATATGATGTCTCGGATTTCACAAATATACAACAAATCGGCACGGTAGATATGACTCCAATTCATGGTAGTTGTGGAACAAGGTATTTTGAAATGTTGAATGATACAATACTAATTGCTGGGGGGCAATCTGCAGTTTCTTTCTGGAATATCTCAGATAGCGCTAATTGGGAGTATATTTCTCATTATGAACCGGATGAGTATATGATATTTGGGAAAAATTTTACCATTATTGATACTTTTTTGGCTCTTACTCGTTTTGATGGTCTTGAACTTTTAGACATTTCTGATATATATAATCCACAATCTGTTAATTTTATTGAATATCTGATTTATGGTTTAGCGAGTGCTTCATATAATGACGATTTGTATCTTGCAACTTGGGTAGATGGAATACGAAGATACAAAGTAGAAAACAATGAAATTAATTTTATAGAAAACATTTTTGAATACCCGTACTTCCATTCCGGATATATTTACTCAAACTATCTTTTTGTTCAGACCTTTCATTATGGTTTTTATTTATTTGATATAAGCGATCCTTATGCACCCGTTGAAATTGCTACTACTCTTTCAAATCCTAATTATAAACATTTAAAAGGTTATGAAAATCTGATTGTAACTAAAGATTTCACAGATTATAATTATAAAATATTTGATATTTCTGACCCACTCAATCCAGTTCTAATAAATACAATACCTGTGGGTGATTACTATCAGGTAAGTTGGTCTTATTTAAGTTTTGATGAATCTGAGCTGAATACCGTATATTTTTTTACCGTTTATCCAAATACAATAATAAGAAAATATGATATTTCCGAACCAGGGAATACGATATTACTATTTGAGTATACTGACCTTGATGGTTATAGTTTTTTTGTAAAAAATGGGTATGGATATTTATTGAATGATGTTAATAACTACCAAAATTTATATATATTAAATGGATTATATGAAAATACTCCTTATTTAGCAAATACAATTGACCATTTTTCGGAATATATGTATACACCTATTATAAGACCTTACAACAATTATTTAGGTTTGTTTTATAAGTCTGAATATGATGAAACGAAGTTCTTTAACCTAAATGACCCTCTTAATCCAACCTTTGCATTTGAATTATCTGTGCCTTCTAATTATGCATGTCCAGGAATTTATGATGATATATTGTTTACATCAACCTGGACTTCTTCATATATATATGATACAAGTGGAAATCCATCAGGTATATTGGAAACTATTGATAATATTAATGGCTTCACATACATCCGCTCAATAGATTTTTATAACTCGGGTGAGAATAATTATTTATTTACTATTGAAGAATCTGATATTGGTGTTTTTGAGTTTTCGTATAGTCATTCTGTAGATGATGAAATTTTAAATCAGGATAACATAATTCTTAATAACTATCCCAATCCTTTCAGCACATCTACCACAATATCTTTTTCAGCCATCCCGATGACAATCGGGAAACAAACACAAATAAAAATTTATAATATCAAAGGACAACTAGTAAAGAATTTCGAACTCCGAACTCCGAATTCCGAATTTATGAAGGTTGTTTGGGATGGAAAAGATGAAAATGGGAAACAGTTACCAAATGGTATTTACCTTTATAAATTATCAGTTGGGAAAGAAGCGATTGTGAGAAAGATGATTTTGCTTAGATAAGAAAAGTATTAGAATATTAAAAGGGAAGAGAGCAAGAAGAAATTCAGGGTTGGCACCATTGAAAATCCCAAGCAATTCTCTTCCCGATGGAAAAATTATCCTTCGGGAAATGTTGTCAAGAAATTGATGTAATAAATACTGGCACGCCCACCCCGATTTGAACAGGGAACCTTCTGATCCGTAGTCAGATGCTCTATCCAATTGAGCTATGGGCGCTATAAAATTAAAAATTAAAAATTCAAGGTTAGAATAAATAAGAAATGGTGCAGAAGAGGGGACTCGAACCCCTACACCCTATACGGGCACAAGATCCTTAGTCTTGCACGTCTGCCAGTTCCGCCACTTCTGCACAAAAGTCATACTATTCTTTTTCCGTAGGCTCAGGTAAGACCTCAAAGCCTTCTGGTAAAGGAGTAGGTTCTTCTGTTTGAGAAGATTCATCTATTGCTTTTTGAAGTTCTTTAGAAACCTCTCCACCACCTTTACCTTTTTTTTGCGGTCCGGTAGTTAAAGCAAGAAGAATTGTTACAACCATAAAAGTTACACCTAAAACTTTCGTTGCCTTTTTAAGAAATGACGATGCTCCTTGACCACCGAATAGAGTATCACTGCTTCCACCACCAAAGGCTCCACCTAAGCCTCCACCTCTGCTTGATTGCAAAAGTACAGAAATTATTAAACTAATGCAAACCAAAACATGAATTATAAGTAAAAGTGTATACATAAATTTTTATTCCATTCCTAATTTTAGTAACATATATATAGAATTAACTTTTTGATGTCAATTATTTTAAGAATTTGTAATTTGTTCCAATTTTATCATAAACTTCAGACATCGTTTGTATTGCGATTTCTTTACTTTTTCTTATTCCTTCATTCAGCACATCTTTTAAATAATCTCTATTGTTTTTTAGTTTAATAAGATTTTCTCTAATTGGTGCCAGCTCAGCAGCAATATTGTTTGATAGGATTTTTTTACAATCCAAGCAACCTATACCTGCAGTTTTGCATCCACTATTAACATAATCAATTTGCTCTTTTGTTGATAATAATTTATGTAAAGAAAAGATATTACAAACTTCAGGATTGCCCGGGTCATTCCTACGAATTCTTTGTGGGTCGGTTACAGCAGTTGATAATTTTTTCCAGATTTCTTCAGATGTTTCATCAAGATAGATACAATTGTCTAAAGATTTACTCATTTTACTATTTCCATCCAAGCCTTTTATAAGGGCGCCCGAACTGGTGATTGCTTTTGGTTCCGGGAAAGTTTGCCCAAAGGTAGAATTGAATCTTCTAACAATTTCTCTTGTCAATTCCAGATGTGGTAATTGGTCTTCGCCAACTGGCACTGCATCTGCTTTGTATAAAATAATATCTGCAGCCATAAGAACAGGATAGTCAAGCAAACCCATATTTAAACTTGAGCTGAACTGTTGAGCCTTCTCTTTGAAGGTTGGGACTCTTTCCAGCCAGGAAATTGGAGTGATTGTATTCAAAATCCAGGCAAGTTCTGTATGTTCTTTTACTTGAGATTGAAGCATCAAGATGCTTTTTTCAGGATCAAGACCTGCAGCAATGTAACTCGCAGCACAATCAACTACTCTTTCTTCTAACTCTTTTGGCTCATAAGGAACAGTAATAGCGTGATAATCCACAATACCCCAAACGCATTGATATTCATCCTGAAGTGTAATCCAATTCTTTATTGCTCCAAGATAATTTCCTATATGCAATCTTCCACTTGGCTGAATTCCGCTAAATATTCTTTTCATTTCAAATTTTTCTCCTCAATGAATTTGATACAATTTTATTCTGTTATATAAGTATTGCAGTTAGATCGTATTCTAAACTATCAGTAATTTCAACTTCTACTATTTCACCAACATCAACATTTTCACCTTGTAGATATACAACTCCATCAATCTCGGGCGCATCAAACTCTGTGCGACATTCAAAAATGGAATCCTCAATTTTTTTGTCAACAATAACCTTTAATTTTTGTCCCACAAATTTTTTAAGTATTTTTTTAGAGATATTTTGCTGACATTTCATAATAGCATCCAATCTTCTATGTTTTATCCTTTCTATAATTTGTTCTTTTAGTTTTGCAGCCTCTGTTCCTTCTTCTTGTGAATAGACAAAACAACCTAATTTAGAAAATCTTTGTGTTCTTACGAATTCTAATAATTCTTGAAATTCGTCCTCTGCTTCCCCATGAAAGCCGACAATAAAAGAGGTTCGCAAAGCAACATCAGGAATTATCTTTCTTATTAAATTTAATTTTTGTATAATCTCTTTTTTTGAAATCCTTCTGTTCATCTGTTGTAATATTCTATCGTTTATATGTTGAAGAGGTATATCCAGATATTTGCAAATCTTTTTGCTTTTTGCAATCTGTAAAAGCAATTTTTCAGAAATATGTTTTGGATGAAGATACATTAATCTTATCCAGTGTAGTTTATTGATTTTATCCAATTCTGAAAGCAATTCACATAGTTTTCGTTCTCCATACAAATCTAATCCATAATTTCCAATATCCTGAGCAATGATTATTAATTCTTTGACACCATTATTAACAAGTTGGCTTGCTTCATTAATGAGTTCTGGAATGGGTTTGCTTCGTAATCTTCCACGAATTTTTGGAATGGCACAATAACTACAATTATTATCGCAACCATCACTGATTCGTAAATAAGCATAATGTGATGGGGTTAATAGATGTCTTTTATTTGAGTCAATATGAGCATGACTATTCAATAGATAATTTATATTTGAGAAATTTTTTAGATTGAAAAAGTAATCTACCTCCGGTATTGATTTCCTTAATTCAGCTTCATATCTTTCAACTAAACATCCAGTTACAATGAGATATTTGCAATTTCCACTTTCTTTATAATCAGCCATTTGAAGAATAGTTTCTATTGATTCTTCCTTAGCTGGCTTTATAAATCCGCAAGTATTTATTATAATTATTTCTGCCTCCGATGGGTTATCAACAATTTTATAATTATTTTCTACAAAGATTGCAGCAATCTTTTCGCTGTCCACAAGATTTTTTGGACAACCCAAAGTTTCAATATAAAAATTCTTGAGGCTTTTTAACATTTTCAAAATGCATTTACTTTCTTATCAAAAAATAAAGAGGAGAATTCGCAACTCGATGGAACTCTCCTCTTCACGATTATAATATTTGTCTCTTTATCTCATCAGAATTTGTTCTACGAAGCACTCCTTCGTCACAAATATTGGGACTACGGAGTGTAAACTTTAGCGTAGTAGAACTATCTTTTTGGTGATTGATTTTCCTCCACAGTCAAGCTTGTAAAGATATATTCCATTAGAAAGCTTATTTCCATTTGAATCTTTACCATCCCATTCAATCGCTGATTGGTTATTAGCGATTGAGAATTTTTTCACCAATTGACCCTTGATATTGTAAATCTTCATTTCTGAATTCTTCGCATCTTTAGGAATTGAAAAAGAAATTGTAGTTGTTCCGATTTTATCGGGACGCATTGGATTTGGATAGTTCTGATATAAGGCAAAGGTTTTAACTTCTGGTATAGATGGTTCAGGATGAGGAATAGCTTTATCCAATAAATCTCTGGTCATATTCTGAGAAACATATTTAAACTCCTCAAAGCATCTTGGTTTGAAGGTGCATTCTTCAACAGCAGCTTTACCTCCTTGTTCATCCAGTTTGAGGTAGCAATAACCTTCATCAATAAGTGCAAAAATGGAATCCTCTAATGAAGGTGGGTTTGTAAGAATAGACTCGAGCCTGTTAATGGCAGTAAGATAATCAGCTTCTGCCATATATGTGGAGGTTGTGGTATTATACTTCACTCTCTCAAGATGTGGATAAGAAACCTCGTCAATATTTTCAATATAATCTCTTAAGCCTGCATAATCGTGACCACTGAACTTTTCCAGATACATTAGCCACTGCAAAGCACTTACCGCAGTTTCAGTTTCAGGATAATTATCTACAATATCCGTCATTTTTAATTTTGCAGATTCATACTCTCCATCGGTTATTTGGACAACACCTTCTTCATACAGAATTTTTTCTGGTGGTTTTTCACCATCAAAGATGTAAGAACTATAAAACGGAAGAAATCGGGTGGTATCTGAAATATCTATATTATTTCCTCTGCAATCAATAGGCTCTCCTGTATAACCACAAGCAAGTAGATAATGATCTAACCCACCATTGTCATGACTATAAATTGTATTAGGACCCCAACTAACTCCTGAGGTGAGATCTGGATGAGCTGCTACATATTCTATACAATCGTTGTCTGCAATCGTATTTCCAGCAAGTATTGCTGCTCCTGTGCCACCATACGAAACAAAGCCATGGGAATAGTTATCAACAATTTGATTATAGAATACCAGCATAGGGGAATCATAGCACAAAATGCCCCAATCATTTCCAGAGATAATATTTGTATCGATGCTCTGAAGAGAACCTATTCCATAATATATAGCGATACCAATTCCATTGTTATTAATAAAATCGGAATCATCAATATAAGTTTGTGAATCAAAAGTGATAACAGGACATGCATTATTATTGTTGAAAGAGCTTAGATATATCTCCAAATATCCATCATTTCTTGCAATAATTTGTCCGCAATCAGAAAAGGATGAATGACCAAATATTAATGCAGTATTTTCTAATTGTATACCAGATATTTTATCTATATCACAAGCTTCAATTATATTATAATTACAAGAATTCTTTATTTCAATTCCATCCCATCCATTATCCCCAACTGCAGAAATAATTACATGATTATCGTAATATCCTTGGGTTCCGAAAGTCCCACCATCTCTGACTAAAACCCTATCACCTGGAATCTGAACTATATTCCCATTATGGTTTGGAACTGCATTATGCATCTCTTCCCAGGTATCATACTTCTCACCTGTGTTCCTGTCCACCCAAGTTGAATGGTCTGTGCCAAGTAAACTGGCACCACCAATTAATTGGAAGTCTGAACCATTAGCTACCTCTATTAAACTTCCCTCTGAAAGGGTGATGTTATCAAGCACAGTTAAGGCTGAGTTATTATCCAGTAACATTTTCGCGCCTGTGATAAGAGTCGATCCATTATACACTAATAATTCAGCACCATCCAGAAAAACATAAGTACCCGGCTCAATTGTTAAAGTCGCACCATCTTGTACTGTTACATTCGCTCTTACCAGTTTATATCCATCCCATGATGTATTACTTGTGTATATCACATCTTCATTTATAATCTGGTCATCAAATAGTTGACGATCAGAATATACTTCTATTAAATCTATAAGATGTGCTCCATCATAAATATCAATATCAGATTGGTACATAGCATATACATTATCAAAACGATTGTTATCAGATGTAACATAGGATAAAGATGCAAGTTGTAAAGTAGAAACAACATCCTGACCTAATCGATAACCCTGAGAAGGATCGGTTGCTTCAATATACTCCAGATCCATTAAAGAAGATGCCCAAACTTGCATTTTTTCATACGGACTAGTTCCCCAATGCTCTTCAAAATTAGCATCTTCAGGTATTTTTATAGTTGGCTCCAAGCCTGGCCAAAACCAGTTACAACGGTCATTAGGAAGAAAATATGATAATTGTCTCCTATAATCAATTCCAAAGTAATCCGAAATACCTTCACTAATTCCAGCACAATCACCATAATAGTTAAGGCCTCCAATTATTAATGCATCATGCAAGGCATGTCCTAATTCATGGATGATAACACTTTGGTCTTCACCTGCATCCACATAATTAGCTGGTACTCCATACCTGATGTATTCTCCGGAAGAGGAATAATAAGCATTTCTAGCTGTTGTTCCTCGTGCATCAAAAACAATATCTTCAGTATTATCTCCAGTTTGATTATTCCATAGAGGATTAAACCCCAACTCTCTGACATAACGAATGGTTTTATCAAGATGATAATAACAGTTAGTTTCTTCAAAGCCGTTTTGACTTCGGTTATAATGAAAAACAGAGGTAGATTCAAAACTAACTGGATCATAAGGAAGATAAATATCTTCTGAATAAGCGTATTCTCCCCGTAAATAGTATTGTCCGCCTACTGGTGGATTTAGACCTTCCAAATCTCTGAATTTATAAGAGTCGTACAATTCAGGATAATCTTCATCGTTATTATCCGGCAAGGTAATATCCTCAAAATAGGTTGCTGGATCAGGGTCAAACACACGGCCATCGCCTGTCTCATTGATTTCAATATTTTCTTTCTTGCGGATAATTCTGCTATGAGCATCTACAAGAATATACCAATCGCCCCCGCTTTTTGGAAGAATATTCAATTTCCATACCAGATAAGCAATATTGTTTTCATCTACAAAAATAGCTAATTTAGATTTAATAGGAATTACTACATCAAAGTCAGGATTTTCAAAAGTGCTTCTTGCAGTAAGAATAGCCTCATCTGAAGTAATGGTAGGTGTAGTAGATATAGAGATATTGGGTTTGTAGCCATTCGCGACCATAGTAATTTGATTTTTCTTATTCAGGCTTACCACTGTTTCCGAACCTATAACAGGAACCTCGTTAATTACCTGTTGAAAGCCTATATGAGTACCGGATGGGTTTTCCAAAACCTTCAGTAATTCAAAGTCCGCATCTTCTGATAGATAAAGTAAATCTGAATTAGCATCCAGATATTGTACAGCAATTTCAAGTGATGTGCCGGTAAATTCGCTGTTTTTCATGCCGGTAATTACCCGAGGGATACCAACGTCGTTATCCATCCGCATGTAACCGTCTTGTGTAGCAATGTAATTACCCTGTGCAAACATCATAACATGGAAACCTAAGAAAAATGCTGCTAAGGTAATTACTTGAAATAAAGTTGCTCGTTTCATAACAAGCCTCCTTTCATTATTTTTGAATATGCGTTCTGCATAATTCATATTTTTTTAAATTTTTATTTTTACCTAATTTGGAAGTTAACATATTTATGGGTTGGAATAAATTAAGATAAACATACTTTTCAAATTTCAACTGTATGATAAAGAAGCATTTTTTATTCAACCCCTTAAACCGTCAGCTACTCCAAAGGGGGAGCAGAACGATTCAACCTATCTAAGAAAACCCAACATTTTTATACCAATTTTCAAGGCACTATAGTTGATGGATAAGGAACAATAGGAAAATCGCAATAAGCATTATTTTAGAATTGCAACTTTTTTATTAACCACAAAAGTATTGCCTTTTATTTGTAGAAAATAAATTCCTGAGCTTAAATTTTTTGGTGTCCAGCTCCATGTATGCGTGCCGGAATTTTGCATACCCAGAAATTGTTGATATACTCTCTGACCTTTAATATTGTATAGAAGAATTTCTACCTTATCACTTTTTGTAATTGAATATTCTACATTGAGCGTGTTACTCAAAGGATTAGGATACATTGTTACAGATATATCTTGGATTTCTTCTTCAATTGTAATATTATTGGTATCAACAAATTTTAAGAGTGCATTTTGCCTACCGAATATGTATCCAGTATATCCAGTATTATCAAAGAATTGGATAGTATGTAGTTCCTGGTCAAATTGCTGAAACAATTCAAAACTGGCTCCACCATCTGTACTTCGGTAAATAATTCCTGGCTCTCCAGTTACCCAGATAGTGGAATCATTTTGAAAACATATTGCTTGTGCAAATTGACCCATTTCTAAATCCCAAGCTTCATAGAAATAAAGAATCGTTTGAAAATTGTCTTCTGTTATATATACAAAACTATAAAAAGCATTTCTACCTACAGCACCACCATAATTAGGATTAACAAAATGAATATCAAATACATTTGGGGGTCCAGGTTCAATACCAACTTCCCAGTTTTCTCCGCCATTTGAAGAAAAAAGGCTTAGGCCGGCATCAACAAAAGCTGAACAAGCCGCCCAACCATTATTTTCGTCTAAGAAAAAAAACTTAACTACACTATAGTTAACTAAATAGTGATATGGATCATATATTGTTGGTGTTTCGGTCAAATACCAATTATATCCGCCATCAATTGTTTTATATATTAAAGCTGCAAGACTTAAAGAGTCACAACCTCCACAGAAAAAGCCGATATCCTGATTAATGAAATAAAATGGATACGCATTATTTACATCCGGCATATATTCAGTCATATCTTCCCAGCTATATCCACCGTCTGAAGTGCGTAAATAATAAACTATATTATTATATGGGTGGTGATTATTTTGCCATATTTTAGTTGCCCATCCATGTAAACTATCAACCATTTGTAATGAAATAAAGTATTCTAAAGAATCTTCCAAAGTGTAAATTGGATTCCAGGTTTGAGCCCCATCATCAGTATGATAAATTGTTTGAGCAATGTAAACACCCCATTGGTAAATCCAACCTTCTTCCTCGGAAATAAAATTTCCGTATATGGATCGCTGTTCTTCAGTAAATGGCGAGACATTGATCCATTCCTGGGCAGAAAGGTAAGTAATAATAAATATTAATAGGAAAAATATCGCTATTTTTTTCATCGGAAAGCTCCTCTTAGTTTTTTTTAAAAATATCATTTGATACTGTCAAGAAATTCTAAGATTTTTTCCTTTCATTTTTTTAATATAAATCGTTGGATTATTGTATCCCCACCCATTTTATGTCCCAAAACAATATCCAAATCTACATCTAAGTCAATATCATCCACATCAATAGAAGCGGGTTTTTGGGCACAATGTATTCTACTGTATAAGTTGTAAAATTAATAATGAGAGAGAAGTAAAACTATATATCTTATTTTGTTTTTTTGTGCATTCATTGTTTTGTGACCTCTATTTGATAAAAACCAGTATCATTGAAAAAAAAATAATTTGTCAAGTTTTTTTTATCTTATCAATTTAGAAAGTTCCATAGAAATCTTAAATTCCTTATGGTTATAGATAAATAGTGGAATTATGTAGTTTTCAAAAGATTACCTATATGGTTAAGAAATCAACACTGGAATGTCAATCAGCTGGCTACATTTAGGGTGGATAGAAATTTAATTTCTTGCTTGCTTATGGAATTTTATAAGATAATTTCAAAAAAACTTGCTATAAAATTTTATAAATTAAAATTATGTCAATTAAATAAAAGCAAAATTTTAGGAGTTAAAATGGCAAAAAAATGTGAAATATGCGGGAAAGCACCAATGTTTGGTAATAACAGAAGTAAATCAGATAGAAGGACTCCACGAAGGTGGAACCCAAATTTGCAACATATAAAAGTAAATGTTAATGGCGTGGTTAAAAAAATGTGGGTTTGTACCCAATGTATAAAAAGCGGTAGAGTAAAAAAAGCATAAATATCAAAATCTTAATATAGAGTTAATATCATTCATAGGAGAATAAAATGAGAAAATATAAGTCATCCGTAGTTATTCTGTTTATATTAGTTATTGTTTCATATCCATTATTTGCTACTCCACAGTTATGTATTGATGAGACAAGACATAGTCCTTTTGTGAATATTGTAAAAGATATTCGGGAAACAGTTGTTAGCATCAAAGTTGAATGGGAAGAGGAGAGTCCATACCTTGCTTTCAAATCCCCATTTCCTTTTGATGATGATTTTTTTAAATTCTTTTTCCCACCTGAACCATCTCAACCAGATAAAAGAAAAAGAAAATTTACTGGAATGGGCTCAGGTTTTATCTTCCGTCAAGATGGTAGGAAAGTTTATATCCTTACCAATAATCATGTTATTGGGAAAAGCAAAGAAGGTAAAGTTACTGTAACACTTTTTGATAAAGAGAAATATGATGCTGAAATAATTGGATTAGACGATAAGACTGATGTGGCAGTAATTAAAATTGAGGTAGAAAAAGCCCAAGAAGTCAATGTTGCCCCATTAGGAGATTCTGATGATATTGAAGTAGGGGATTGGGTAATCGCTATTGGAAACCCATTTTCAGAGAATCTAAGTGGAACAGTTACAGTGGGTGTAGTTAGTGCTAAAGGTAGGGCAGGTCTATCATTTGGGAGCAAATCTCCACTTTATCAAGATTATATTCAAACAGATGCTGCAATAAATCCCGGAAATAGTGGCGGTCCTCTTGTAGGTATTGATGGAAAAGTTATAGGTATTAATGCGGCAATTTCAACAGTTAGTGGTGGAAATGTTGGTATTGGATTTGCTGTTCCTATAAATATTGCAAAAACGGTTGTTAATGATTTGATTACAAAAGGTTATGTTGAAAGAGCTTATCTGGGTATTTTACCCCAAGAAATTACTCCGGCTTTACAGGAAAATCTAAAACTTGCTTCATTGCAAGGGGTTATAATAGGAAAGGTAGAAAAAGATACTCCTGCAGAAAAAGCTGGATTGAAAAAAGGTGATGTTATCATTGAATTTGACGGCAAGTTAGTTAAAAATTTAAGTAAATTCAGATTAATGGTAGCGAATTCAAAAGTCGGAGATAAGGTGGATATCAAGATTATCCGTAAAGGTGAGGAACTAATAAAAAAAGCAAAATTAGAAGCTTATCCAGAAACTTCAGTAGCAAAGAAAGAGTCTCAACAAAAGGGTACAAGCAAATGGCTCGGAATAGAAGTCCAAAATATTGATTCTGACTTTGCAAAACAAATGAAAGTCTCTGCTGATAAAGGAGTTGTTATCTCTAAAATAATTGTTGATTCTCCTGCAGATGAATCTGAGCTTTCTGTTGGTGATGTGATTCTTGAAATTGATTATCAAGAAATTAAAGATACTGATGATTATTATTCTTTAATTGAAGATTTGAAAAAAGAAGATAAAAGTTCAATTTTATTGTATGTCTTAACAGGAAAAGATTATTATCATTATATTGCAATAAAAATTAGATAAGTTGGATATATTTCCGTAAGATAATTTTTTTATTTTATTTGTTAAAATTGTTTTATTTAGTTTAGTGCCATTTATAGGTAAAAGAAGATCGGGGAATATAATATTCATATCAAAATATTGCTGATTATATTTGTTTTTCATTCCAAAGGCAGATCCTCTGGAATTATTCAATTATAAAACATTTCAAGCCAAATTATAAAACTATAATGGAAAACCCTGCAGAAGATAAAGGTTTACAAAAGTATCTTTCCGATATTGCAGATATACCAATTCTATCAAGAGAAGAAGAGAAACAATTGATTATAAAAGCACAAAACGGTGACCAATCAGCAATGAATAAGCTGATAGAAAGCAATCTGAAGTTTGTCGTAAAAGTCGCAAGCAAATTTCAAGGCAAGGGATTGACTCTTTCCGAACTAATTAGTGAAGGGAATATCGGGCTTATTAAAGCAATTAAAAGATTTGATGTAAAACGAAATACAAAACTTATAACCTATGCAGTATGGTGGATTCAGCAGGCTATCCAGTATGCTATTTATGAAAAGACTAGATTGATAAGGATTCCTGCAAAGGCAATATCAACTCTTAATAAGATTGAAGATGCGAAACAAAAACATCGTGCATCTGAAGGTGAGGAGGCAAGCCTTAAAGAATTAGCAAAAGAGGTTAATATTAAGGAGAAAAAGGCTAAAGATTTAATTGCTCAACAAACTGATATTATATCTCTTGATGAAATTACTTACTCAAAAAGAAATCTCAGCGGACTCAGCGAATATCCAGATGCCTTATCAAGAATTAGGGCTCGTAAAATAACAGACACAAGCTTTGAAGAAAATCAAAATGACCCTAAGAAGATTTACTATAGAAAAAAAATTAAGGAAAAAATCAATAAAAAAATCGGCGAACTGAATCCAAGAGATGCACATATAATAAAGGAATATTTTGGATTCGGTGAAGATGATAAAGGAAAAAATTTTGCACAAATTGCAAGAGGATTAGGATTATCAAGAGAAAGAGTTCGTCAAATTTTTAAAAAAATCTTAGAAGATTTAAGAAAAGAAGCTGTAAATGAGGTTGATATTGATTATTTATTAGGAATATAAAATAATTAGTCTCCCCGATTTCATCGGGAAGCCTGAATGGAATGGAATTGAAATTGTAATAAAAAATAATATGAATATCTGTTATTATAAAACATTTGACAAATTTTTATCTAAAAATCTATTGTGATGAATAAAGATTTTTAGTCGTTTATAAATGAAGTTTGTGTCTGTCTGGGCGTCTGTCTCCTCAGGCTCGGCGCCTCTGTCTCGGCTCCCGATATATCGGGAGACGGGCAGACGGGCGATTTATCGAGAGCCAAGACTGGCCGAAACCCCTTTTGCTGGTTCAATTTTGTAAATTGAACCATAAAGTTAAAAAGACAGATAGTGAATAAACTCATGGTTCAGGTAACATACCTGAACCAGCAGTCGGTCTCGGCCCGTCTTGGCTCGGCCAAGCCGAGACAGGCGCCCAGACGGAAAGGGTTCAGCTGACATATTTGAACCAGAAAGTTAGGAGGAGTTTTTATATGCCCTCAGTTCGAATAAAAAAAGATTTTAATAAAGGAATGTATTTTTTAACATTCTCCATAAAGCGTTTATACTACATTTTTGATAGACATAACAGATGGGATATTTTATTAGATTCATTAAAATATTGTCAAAAATATAAAGGGCTAAAAATATATAACTATGTTTTTATGCTAAATCATATTCACCTAATAGTGAAGAATAATGATGTGAGCGGATTTGTTCGGGATTTTAAAAGGTTTACATCCAAGAAACTGAAAAAAAACATTTTAAATACAGAACCTAAAATTTTAAAATTATTCATAGAAGATGGAGAATATAATTTTTGGCAAGCGAAAAACATGCCTGAACATATATTTAGTGAAAAGTTTTATATCACGAAAGCAAATTATATTGAACAGAATCCAGTTAGAAAGGGTTATGTTTATCAACCGGAACATTGGGTTTATTCTTCTGCGAATAAAGAAAATCCTTTACTGAAATTAGATAGTGTTTATGAGTAGAATCCTTTCCAAACCTTTTGCTGGTTCAATTTTGTAAATTGAACCATAAAGTTAAAAAGACAGATGGTGAATAAACTCATGGTTCAGGTAACATACCTGAATCAGCATAGGGGAAGCCTGAATGGAATGGAATTGAAATTGTAATAAAAAATAATATGGATATCTGTTATTATAAAACATTTGACAAATTTTTATCTAAAAATCCATTGTGATGAATAAAGATTTTTAGTCGTTTATAAATGAAGTTTGTGTCTGTCTGGGCGTCTGTCTCCTCAGGCTCGGCGCCTCTGTCTCGGCTCCCGATATATCGGGAGACGGGCAGACGGGCGATTTATAGAGAGCCAAGACTGGCCGAAACCGATAGTTTTTTCAAAATATTTTCAACAGTCTCTGTTAGTGCTTTAGCAATGGGCATTCACACCTTTTGAATATTACTTTTCGGCTTGCCTTGTTGGAGCGGAGCGAAGTCGGGTGTTATCCCGTGCAATGTGGCAAATTATTACACGGAATAAACCTTTATGGCGAAAAGGATTTTCGTATAAATTTTTTATAAAAAGGAGTTTGGATGAAACAAATGAAGAAAGTCTATAATCCAAAAGAGATTGAATCAAAATGGTATAAATTCTGGCAAGAAAAAGATTTATTTAATGCAGAGATTAATCCCAAGAAAAAGCCTTATACAATTGTGATACCACCTCCAAATGTAACTGGAATTTTGCATATGGGTCATATTCTAAACAATACATTACAAGATATAATGATTCGTTATAAGAAGTTGCAGGGATACGAGACATTGTGGTTACCTGGTACAGACCATGCTGGTATTGCAACTCAAAATGTAGTTGAAAGGGAATTAGCAAATGAAGGCAAAACTCGTTACGATATTGGCAGAGAAGAACTTGTTGAACTTATCTGGAAATGGCGTGAGGAAAAAGGGACTAAAATTATTGAACAGTTGAAGAAATTAGGAGCAAGCTGTGATTGGCGACGAGAAAGATTTACAATGGATGAAGGTCTTTCAAATGCTGTTCAGGAAGTTTTTATCCGTCTCTATCAAAAAGGGCTGATTTATAATGGAAAATATATTATAAACTGGTGTCCTCGCTGCGAAACTGCGTTATCTGATGATGAGGTTGATTATGAAGAACTGGAATCCTACCTCTGGTATATCAAATATCCTGTTAAAAATAGAACAAACGAATTCGTAACTGTAGCAACAACCAGACCTGAAACAATGCTCGGTGATACTGCAGTTGCAGTTAATCCAAAAGATGAAAGATATAAACATTTGATAGGTGAGAAAGTTATCATTCCGCTTGTTAAGCGAGAGGTTCCAATTATTTCTGATGATTATGTTGATAGGGAATTTGGAACAGGATGTGTAAAAGTAACTCCTGCGCATGACCCAAATGATTTTAAAATGGGATTGCGTCACAAGTTAGAACAGATTTTAATTATGGATGAAAAAGCTGTTATGAATAGAAATGCTGGTATTGACTATGAGGGAATGAATCGTTTTGAATGCAGAGAAAAGGTTGTAGAAGATTTAAAAGAAAGAAAACTGCTTGAGAAAATTGAGAAATATTCTCATAGTATTGGTCATTGCTATAGATGTCATACAGTTATTGAGCCATATCTTTCAAATCAGTGGTTTGTGAAGATGAAACCTTTAGCAAATAAGGCAATTAAAGTGGTAAAAGAAGGTAAAATAAAATTTCAACCATCTCGTTGGGAAAAAGTTTATTATAATTGGATGGAAAATATTCGTGATTGGTGTATCTCTCGCCAAATCTGGTGGGGGCATCGTATTCCTGCTTATTATTGTGATAATTGTGGTAAAACGTTTGTTGCAAAACAGGCTCCTGATAAATGTACAAAATGCAATAGCAATAAATTCACTCAAGATCCTGATGTATTGGATACATGGTTTTCTTCTTGGCTCTGGCCCTTTTCCACAATGGGTTGGCCTGAAAAAACAAAAGAACTAAATTATTTTTATCCGACAGATTTATTGGTTACAGACCCTGGAATTATTTTCTTCTGGGTTGCGCGAATGATAATGGCTTCAATGGAATTTATGAAAAAGATTCCATTCAAAAATGTGTTCCTTCACGGAATGGTTCTAGATGAAAAATCAAGAAAAATGAGTAAATCTTTGGGAAATTCCCCAGACCCTCTTGATGTTATTGATAAGTTTGGTGCAGATGCTTTGCGTTTTAGTATGGTCTTTAATACTCCTAAAGGCAATGATGTCGTTTATACTGATTCTCTTGTTGAAACAGGCAGGAATTTCGCAAATAAAATTTGGAATGCTGCAAGGTTCGCAATAACAAATGCAGAGAATATTGCCGGAATGCCTGAACCAGAAGATATGAAGATAGACCTGGCTGACAGGTGGATATTACACCGATTACATACCGTTATTTATGAGGTATCAAAAGCCTATGATGAGTATAGATTTAATGATGCTGCTCATATACTATACAACTTTTTCTGGAATGAATATTGTGCTTGGTATCTTGAAATCATTAAGGATAGATTTTATTATTCTGATGGTATTTCAATAAAAAGAACTGCTAAATATTTGATGCTAAAGGTATTAGATTACTCTGCAAGGATGCTTCATCCTATTATGCCATTTATTACAGAAGAGATTTGGCAACGAATTCAGAAATTTTGTTATGACTCTACTGCTGAATCAATCATGCAAGTATCATTTCCAGTTGCAGACAAGGAGCAATTGTTCCCAGAAGATGCCAAGAAAATGGAGCTGATAATTAAAGTCATCACAGCAATAAGAGGGATTAGAAAAGATATGAATGTCCCTCCCGGAGAAAAAGTTGAGACCGTTATAAAGGTTGTTAAAGGTGGTAAAAGATTAATTCTTCAAGATAATCGGCATTATATAAAGATTATGGCTAAAGTATCGGATATCTATATTGGAGATGATGTTGTTAAACCCCCCAAATCCGCAGCAGCAGTTATTGACGACATTGAAATTTATATGCCTTTAGCTGGCGTCATTGATTTGGAAAAGGAAAGAGACCGTCTTCTGAAAAAACTATCTAAGGTTGAAAATAATTTGAGTAATTGTGTAAAGAAACTGAATAATAAGGACTTTATAAATAATGCGCCTCAAAGTGTTGTGCAGGAGGAGAGAGAGCGAAAAGAAAATTTGGAAATTACTTCTGAAAATTTAAAAGCAAATATCGCTTTTTTAGAATAATCCTTGATATCTTTTTATCAACTTTGACAAAGTAGTAAAATGATGTTAATTTATTTTATGATGCGAAAGTGGCGGAATTGGTAGACGCGCTGGACTTAGGATCCAGTCCCGATTTATCGGGATAGGGGTTCAAATCCCCTCTTTCGCACCTCCCGATTTATCGGGATAGGCATGAAAAATAATCGGTCTCGGCCAGTCTTGGCTAGGCCAAGCCTAGACAGGCGCCCAGACGGAAAGGAGATTTCTTGATAAAGTCGGATTTAGAAAAATTAAGTGAATGTAAAAGAAAACTGAATATTGTAATTCCTAAAGAAACAGTAAATAAAGATTATCAATCAACAGTTAGAAAATATCGCAGTTATGCTATTCTGCCAGGTTTCCGAAAAGGCAAAGCACCTATCTCAATGGTAGAAAACATATATAAAGAACAAATCAAAGCAGGTTACCTTGAAGAATATATTCCTAAATATTATAGGCAAGCATTATTGGAATTAGAGAAGAAAAAAATTTTTCAGATAAATCAAAGCTCTTTAGAAGACTTTGACTGGAATCCTGGAGAAGATTTGAAAGTGGGTTTTAAATTTGAGGTTAAACCTGATGTTGAATTAAAAAAATATAAGGATTTTGAAATTAACTTTAAACCAGAAAAGGTAACTAAAGGTATGATAGAAAATGAATTGGAACGATTACAGCAAACCTATGCAAAAATTATTGATAAAGAATCCTCAGCAGAAGCTAACGATTTGATATATTATCAAGTTGAAAAATATGATGATAAAAAAGTTTCAAAGCAAGAAGAAATTTCTTACAAGCTCGGAACTAAAAATTTTGGAGAAAAATTTGATAAGGACCTTACAGGTGCTAAATCAGGAGATGTTATAGATACTACCATTGAACTTTCTCCATCTTCATCCTTCGTCCCGAAGATCCCCGATTTAAGCGGGGAGGGACTACGGAGAACGGGAAAACCTGAAGAAAAACCAACTGAAATAAAAGTGTCTTTTAAAGTAAACTCTATTAAGAAGATAGACCTGCCAGCCTTAGATGATGAATTTGCAAAGGATGTTGGAAATTATCAATCTTTGAAAGAGTTAAAAGCGGAGATAAAAAAAGGATTAGCAGGACAGGTTAAAATCAGAAATGAAAACAAAAAAAGATCATTAATTTTACAAAGAATCATTGAAGAAAATCCATTTGAATTGCCAGAGTCAATAGTTAATGATTATGTCTCAAAAATGGTAAATCAATCCGACAATAGGAATCATCCGCCAGCGCTGACTCGTCGGCATCACTTAAACGAGGCTGGCAGACAGGAAAATATTGAAAAAATAAAAAAGGTTTACAAGAAATACGCTGAGAATGAATTCCGTGTTTATTATGTTCTGGAAAAATTACGAGAGCTTGAAAAGATTGAAGTAAATGACGATGAGATTGACAACGAAATAAAGAAAGCTGCGAACAGTATGAATATGGATATTGAACAATATAAGAAATTGTATAAAAAACAAATTGATAGGGATACTATAAAGATAGACCTTGTTAATGAAAAAATATTGAAGAATATTGAAAACACAGTAAGATTTGTGTAAAAAACCTGTCTGCCGATAGGCAGGAATGATGAGGTTATATGAAATTGATACCTATGGTTATTGAGCAAACTGGAAGAGGTGAAAGAGCCTATGACATCTATTCTAGATTATTAAAAGATAGAATCATATTTGCAGGTTCAATAATTGATGACAGTGCTGCGAACACTATAATTGCTCAACTTCTTCATTTAGAAGCAGATAATCCTAAAAATGACATTTTTATGTATATCAATTGTCCTGGAGGAATTGTTACTTCTGGTTTAGCAATATATGATACAATGCAGTATATTAAACCGGATATATGTACTATTTGTATTGGTCAGGCTGCAAGTATAGGAGCTTTACTTCTGGCAGCAGGAACAAAAGGTAAGAGGTCTGCACTCCCCAATTCCAGGATTATGATTCATCAACCCTTAGGCGGTGTTCAGGGACAAGCTGTTGATATTGAAATCCATGCAAAAGAAATTGTTAAAAGTAAAGATAGAATCAATAGAATATTACATGAACATACAGGGCAGACTATTGAGAAGATTGAAAAAGATTCAGATAGAAACTTCTTTATGAGTGCTGAAGAAGCTAAAAAATATGGAATTATTGACGAAGTAATTGTAAAGAGGAAATAATAGTTCAACCACTAAGTCACCAAGACACAAAGGATTAATATGAGTTTTATCCCACTTTCAAAAAGAGAAGAGTTAATAGCAAAGAAAATTGTAGATGCTGCTTATACTGTACATAAGATATTAGGTCCTGGTTTACTTGAAAAAGTCTATTCACCCTATTGGATAAATTTAATATAAATGATACCTATGTAAAATGGATAGCTAATTGTTATATTTATGACCATAATTGTAAAATCTTCTAAAAATATCCAACGGGGTAAAGTTTGTTTTTGTCACGAGATTTCTAAACGGGAATTAAAATATCAAAGGCAAGTATCTATTCCAATTATATGATGAGATTAAATTTGACGAAGGCCTGCGTTTGGATGTTCTTGTGGAGGAACTTATAATTTGTGAGTTGAAAGCTGTAGATGAAATGAATCCTATTTGGGAAGCGCAATTACTTAGTTATTTAAAATTAACCGGTAAGCGTCTTGGCTTTATTATCAATTTTAATGTTTCTCTCATAAAAGATGGGATTAAAAGAATTATACTTTAATTTCTTAGTGCCTTAGTGTCTTCGTGGCTTAATAATTATAAAAGGAAAGAAAAATGGATGAATTAAGATGCTCTTTTTGCGGAAAGTCACAAAGCGAGGTTAAAAAACTTATTCGTGGTATCAATGGTAATATCTGCAATAACTGTATTTCTATTTGTTATACAATTCTTGAGAAGGATAAGGAAAAGAAAGCTGATGAAAATTTCATTCTCCCCTCACCAAAGGAAATAAAGGGCTATTTGGATCAATATGTTATTGATCAAGAACAAGCAAAAAGAACTATTTCTGTAGCGGTTTATAATCATTACAAACGCATTTTTAAACAAAGATTAGTAAAGGATGTTGAACTTGAAAAAAGCAATATTATAATGATAGGACCAACTGGAACAGGGAAAACACTTATAGCACAAACATTGGCAAAATTCTTAAAAGTTCCGTTTGCTATTGCAGATGCTACAACTCTAACAGAAGCAGGATATGTGGGTGAGGATGTTGAAAATATTCTGGTAAGATTACTGCAATATGCTGATTATAATATTGAAAAAACTGAAAGAGGTATAGTTTATGTTGATGAGATTGATAAGATTGCTCGCAAATCCGAAGCTCCTTCAATTACAAGAGATGTTTCAGGAGAAGGCGTGCAACAAGCTTTGCTAAAAATTCTTGAAGGTGATAAAGTGAATGTTCCGCCTAAAGGTGGAAGAAAACATCCACATCAGGAATTTATTGAAATTGATACCAAAAATATCCTTTTTATTGTTGGAGGGACTTTTAATGGGCTTGAAAAGATTATTGAACGAAGAATCAATAAGAAAAATGTTGGATTTGGAGCAGAACTTATTGGTTTATATTCAGATAAAAAGAGTGAGATACTTAAAAAAGTAGAACCACAGGACCTTTTAAAGTATGGAATTATCCCTGAATTGATTGGAAGATTACCTGTTGTAACTACATTGTCAGAATTAAGCAAAGAAGCTTTGATGAAGATACTCACCCAGCCTAAAAACGCTTTAAGTAAGCAGTATAAGGCGTTATTTGCTTTAGAAAATGTTTCCCTAAAATTTACAGATGATGCATTAGAGGCAATAGCAGAAATTGCTATGAAGCGGGAGTCTGGAGCAAGGGGTCTTCGTGCAATTATGGAATCAATTATGATTGATATTATGTATCAAGTCCCTGATATGAAGGATATTCGGGAATGCTATATTACAAAAGATGTTATTGTTAAGAGAGATAAACCGATTTTTAAGATCAAACCAGATTTACTTTCAGAAGAGAAAAAGAGACTAATCGCTTAAATGATATAATAAGATATAGCTTTAATTTTTTCTTGACAGTAAATTTTCACACTTTGAGAAAGTATCTAAATAAAGTTCCACAGTAGCTCAGCGGTAGAGCAGGTGGCTGTTAACCACTTGGTCGGGGGTTCAAATCCCTCCTGTGGAGCCATTTTTTTTGAGTAAAATGAGTGAAGTGAATAAATATTATACTTATGTGTTACATTCCCCGAAATACAATAAAATCTATATAGGTTATACAAATAATTTAGAAAGAGGAATCTATTTTCATAACAAAGGAGTATAGGGTTGGACTTCCAGATTTGTTCCCTGGGAATTAGTCTATCATGAAACTTTTGCAACAAAATCTAAAGCAATGAAGCGAGAGAAAGAATTAAAATCATTCCAGGGAAGAAAGTTTATAAGAGAGCAAGTCTTAAATAAGATTACCAAATAGACAGGTAGGAGGTGACTGGTATCCGCCAGCTGGCGGACGGGGGTTCAAATCCCTCCTGTGGAGCCATTTTTTTATATACTCATTGTGAATAAAAAAGTTTCTTTTTATACATATGTGTTGTATTCAGAAAAATATGATAAGATTTATATTGGATATACTTCAAATTTAGAGCAAAGAATATACTTCCACAATTTGGGATTAAAGGGATGGACATCACGATTTGTTCACTGGAAGTTGGTTTATTCAGAAGAATTTTCGACAAAGAAAGAAGCTCTGAAAAGGGGAAAAGAATTAAAATCGTATCAAGGAAGAAGATTCATTCATGAGAAAATATTAAAAAAGATTTCTGTATAAATTATTAGTCAAGCAGGTGCTTGTATCCGCCAGCTGTCGGAGCCATTTTTTTATTTCTCCTCTTTGCGAAAGCTCAAATATAGAGGAGTAATTGGGTTGTAATAATCAAGTAAGATAAAATAATTAGAAAGAAAATTAAAAAAATTTGCTGAAAAATTTGACAGAATAAAAATAAAGATATGAATTTTGATTATATTTTTCAAAGTTAAATAATTTGATATGGAATAAAATGAATTCTAAATATTT
>CAYNOU010000041.1:0-23525 GCA_964398885.1 uncultured Candidatus Cloacimonadota bacterium
TCCCAGCCTTTGGGACTAAATCCTAATTTAGTTTATGTATTCTTGGCAAAAAAGGAGCAAAATGAATATTCAAGAAGATAAATTACGTAATATTCTAAATGAGTTCAAAAATAAAAAAATCCTTGTTATCGGTGACTTGATGTTAGACCATTATATTATTGGAGATGTAGAACGAATCTCGCCTGAAGCACCTGTGCAAGTAGTAAAAGCAGAAAATGAAAAGTTCGGGCTTGGAGGTGCTGCTAATGTGGCAAATAATATTAAATCCTTAGGAGCCACACCCATTGTAATTGGAACTGTTGGGGATGACTTAAATGGTCAAAAAATTCTTGACATTTTTAAGAAAAATAATATCTTTGTCAAAGGAATTTTTAAGGACAAAAATCAACCAACAACGCAAAAAACAAGAGTAATTGCAAGGCATCAACAACTTCTTCGGATTGATTTTGAAAATTCTAATGAACTTTCTTCAGACCTATATAAAAAGATTGAAAATTATATTGAACAAATCATTCCAGATATAGATGGAATAATACTGCAAGATTACAATAAAGGACT
Source organism: uncultured Candidatus Cloacimonadota bacterium (assembly GCA_964398885.1). Lineage (GTDB taxonomy): Bacteria > Cloacimonadota > Cloacimonadia > JGIOTU-2 > JGIOTU-2 > JAGMCF01. The sequence goes on from CAYNOU010000041.1 coordinate 559, forward strand.
ACTTTCCAAAAGCCTTATCAAATTTATTCTTAAAATTGCAAATAAAAATGAAAAAATTATTGGAGTTGACCCAAAAACAAAAAACTTCTTTGAATATACAAATGCAACAATCTTTAAACCCAACAGATATGAAGTAGAAAAAAACCTTAATATTGATATTAAAAGTGAGGAAGATTTGCTATTTGCTGCAAAAATTTTAATACAAAAAGTTAACTGTTCATACCTTGTTATAACACTTGGAGAGAAAGGAATATTCGTATGTGATAATAAACGTAAACACTGGAAGATACCAACTTTTTCTCAAGAGGTCTATGAAGTTTCAGGCGCGGGTGACACAGTAATCAGCACACTTGTTTTAGCAAAAGCAGCTGGTTGCGATATTAAAACTGCAGCAATAATTGCTAACCATGCAGCTGGGGCTGTTTGTGGAAAAGTTGGTGTTGCAACAGTTTCTCCAAAAGAAATTATTCTTTCTTTTAAAAAGTGGAATGAATCATGATTGTTTCAAGAAAAGAAATAAAAAATATCGCTGATAATCTTCATAAGCAAAACAAAAAAATTGTGTTTACAAATGGTTGCTTTGATATTATCCATAGAGGTCATATAGAATATCTAAAAGAAGCCAAAAAACTTGGGAATGTATTAATTATCGGACTTAATAGTGATGATTCCGTGAAAAGAATTAAAGGAAAAAATAGACCAATAAATTGCGAAGAAGACAGAGCTGAAATTCTATCTAATCTAAAACCCGTGGATTTTGTTATAACTTTTCAAGAGGATACGCCTTACGAATTAATTAAAAGCATTATGCCAGATATTTTGGTAAAAGGTGGGGATTGGAAAGTAGAAGATATCGTCGGAAGTGAGGTTGTTATCAAAAATGGAGGTGAGGTTAAAAGTATAAAATATTTTCAAGACAGCTCTACAAGTAAAGTTATCAAAAAAATTATTGCTTTGCAGGATTCAAAAACTCAAAAAATATCTTATTGAGATAACAAAGAATGAAAAAAATCATTTATTTAAACTTCCCACTAAATATTATAAAAAAATTAATTATATTTTATTCAGCTCGTCTTGGCGTAGCCTGTCGGGGCTTGGCACCGCCAAAACCTGCCAAGCCGTAGCCAGATAATTTCCATATCTTGCGTAACTTGTATTATCTATTACTGAAATTAACACATTATTCCCATAAAAGGAATTCTTGTACTAATTAATGGTTTTTCCATGGTTTGGAAGGAATCAAACTATACTACTCTGTTTTTGAGATGACAAAATCTATCCATCCTAATATTGATGAATTTGTTAGTGTTGTTGGAAAAGTGGATAAAGATCATCATAATTATACAATAAAATGAATATATTATTTACAAACTCAATTGGGAAACAAAAATGGGGTGGCGGCGAAAAGTGGATGGTAAAAGCAGCAAAAGGTTTATCACAAAGAAATCATAATGTTTTTTTGGGCTGTAAAAAAAACTCTATCTTAATGAAAAAAGCCACACAAGAGGGAATAAAGACATTTGGCATTAATATACATTCTGACTTTGGTCCTATAAATACTTATAAAATATATAATTTCTTGTCAAAAAACAAAATAGAGATATTGATTTGCAACTTGAATAAAGATGTTAGAGTGGCTGGATTGGCAGGAAGATTGGCAAAAACTCCTCTAATTTTCGCAAGGCATGGGATTCAACTTTGTGGTAAGAAATTAAAACATAAAATCACATTACTCAATTTAACAGATGGAATTATCACAAATAGCCAAACAATCAAAGATGCCTATATGAAATATGGATGGTTTAATGATGATTTTGTTAAAGTAATTTACAACGGAATAAAAACGAATAAAAATATTCCTAATTATCCTATTGAAGAAGAATTGCCTTTTATAAAAAATAAAAAAATTATTCTTAGTGCAGGAAGATTATCTAACCAGAAGGGTTTTATTTATCTTATCAAAACAGCAAAGATTGCAAAAGAATACAATAGAAATTGGATTTTTTTAATCGCTGGAAAAGGAAGACTAAAAAACAATCTTTTGCAAGCAATAGAAGACGATGGATTAAAAAACTATGTAAAATTAATAGGTTTTTATGAAGATATTTTCCCACTATTAAAAGTTTCTGATGTTTTTGTATTACCTTCATTATTTGAAGGGATGCCAAATGTTGTTATGGAAGCAATGTCCCTTGGTAAACCAGTAGTAGCCACAGATGTAAATGGAGTTCGTGAACTTATGGTAGATGGTGAGACTGGTTTTATTGTGCCGCCTAAAAACCACCAAGCAATCTATGAGAAATTGTCTTTGCTCTTATCAAATAAAAATCTTTGTGAAAAAATGGGCAAAACAGGTAGAAAACGAATTGAAGATAACTTCACTTATAAGAACATGATAGATAATCTGGAATCATTTTTAATTGAAAGATACATGGCGACGAGTAGGCACAAAGGATTATGAAAATAATCAACCGTTGCCCCAGCAGGTGATAATTAAAAAAATGCAAATTGCCTCTGTGTACTCTGTGTCTCTGTGGCAAGACACTTTTCAGGTGAAAAATTAGAAAAAAAAGCGAAATGAGATTACTTTTTGTTTGTTCAGCAAAAACCTGGGGGGGAAATGAAAAATGGACATCAATGGCAATGAAAGAGCTAAACAAAAATCACAAAGTCTCTTTTTGCTACCGAAGAAAAGAATTGGGCGATAAGTTCGGGGAAAATATCTACAAATTTACTGCACCTTTTTTAAATTTGTTTGACCCAATTACATATATTAAACTATCAAGATTTATCAGAGAGAAAAAAATTGATGTTATAATTTCTACAAAAAAAAAAGAATATTTTATATGTGGAATTCTTGCAAAACTGTTCAGAATAAAGAATGTTTTGCGTTTGGGAATCGTAAGAAAAATGAATTTCCCAATCTGGCATAAATTGGTTTATAATATACTCTGCGACGGAATTATAGTCAATGCCCATAGAATAAAGCAAAACTTAAATAAATATAAATTTATTGATTTGAATAAGGTTAAAGTTATCTATAATGGTATAGAATTAAAAAAAATTTTTAAGGTGATCCCCAAGACTTCAAATAGTTTTTCTATCTCAAGTGTGGGGATGCTAACAAAGCGAAAAGGGTTTCATCTTTTGATTGAATCGCTATCCAAACTCCCCAAATCACTAAAAGATAATATAGAATTGAATATCGTTGGTTCAGGAAGAAGTGAAATAATGCTAAAGAATCAGGTAAAAAATTTGGGATTACAGGAAAAGGTTAAATTTTGGGGATTTATGGAAAATCCATTAAAGATTGTAGTAGAGACAGACTTGTTTGTTTTGCTGTCTGCAAATGAGGGTATTTCTAATGCTTTGATTGAGGCAATGATGATGGGGGTTCCGGTTCTAACTTCTGATGCAGGCGGCTCCGCAGAATTTATAAAAGATAGAGAAAATGGATTTCTAATACATTCAACTATTCCTGAGGAAATTGCAAAAATTTTGGCTGAAATCATTCAAAATCAAGATAGATTAGGAGAAATAGGTAAAGCCGGCTCTCTGACAGTTAGAAAACTTTTTTCTCTTGAAAATATGAGATGTCATCTGAATGAATTTTTTCAATCAGTAGTGGAAAGACCTTAACGGAAAAAATATATGGCACTTATTATTAAAAAAATTAAGACTTTTTGCAAAAGATTTTTTAAAAAGTGCATTTTTATATTGATGGAATTTTTTGTAAAACCACGAAAAGGACATTGTTTGCCCAAAAATCCATCTACAATTTGTGTTATTGCTCAAGAAAAGATTGGAGATTTTATCCTGCTAACCCCTCTTTTCCCATTATTAAAAAAGCATCTTCCCAATATTCATATCACTGTTCTTGCTTCTAAATATAATCATAAACTTTTCTCTCAATTGCCAGATGTTGATGAAGTCATTTGTCCGAAATTGAATTTATGGAAATTTTATAAAAATATAAAACATCGTAAGTTTGATATTTTATACAATCCTAAGGACCATTCATCAAGAACATTTTTAATCTTAACGGCAATAATTAATGCGAATTATAAAATCGGGATAAAACATTTCCATAACAAAAATTACTATGATTACCTTTTAAAAATTCCATTGCATATTTATATTGTGGAAAAAAATCTTTCAATCTGTAAACTTTTCAATATAAGAATTACCGAGGAAGACTTAATACCTAAGCTGCCCAAACCGAAAAATAACCAGATTGAAAAATACTTTCAAAGATTTAAGAAGCCTTTAGTCGGCATAAATCTTTCAGCAGGAAGCAAATTCCGTGAATGGAAAGAAAAGAAATGGTTGCAATTCTTTGAAAATTTTTCAAATCAAGATGCATCCTTCTTGCTCTTTGGGATGCCTGATAAAAAAGATATAATGGAAAGGATTTCAAATAAATATAAAAATATCACAATAATGAAAAAGGCTAAAGATATTATTGAACTGAATAGCTTCATATCTCATTTGGATTTGATGGTTACTCCCGATACCTCCATTTTGCATCTTGCGCAGATAAATGAGTTGCCTACAATTTGCCTTTTCCAAAAGAATGTTGATAATATTAAACGATTTTACAGGCAATCTCCAAAAACCCAAATAATCTGCAGTCCAACAGATGACATCAATGATATAAAAACCGAGTTGATTGTAGAAAAAACTAAATCAATCCTTAAAACAATAGCTTCTGTATGAAAATTATTTATCTGAATAAAATAAAATTCCCTTCAAATATGCCAGCAACTGTATTTTCAACTTTCAATGCTTATGCCTTTGCACAAAATGGAGTTGAAACTTATTTTATTGCCCGCAAAAATATCATCGGAACGCCTGAAAAAGTATTGGAACAATATTTCGATGTAAAGCCACTTCCCAATTTTCATATTAAACTTTTCACTGCAAAATTTTCCAGATATGAATCCAACGAGTTTTTATACTTAAGAGCGTTAAGTTGGATTGTTAAAAAACATAGAATTCAGAATTTTGATTATATAATAACTCGGGACCCAGCATTTTTGCCATATCTAATTTTATTAAAAATACTAACAAGAATAAAAATTGTATATCAATCACATAACTTTTATGTTGATTTAAAAAAGAGACCTGATCTGAATCCAGCCAATAGGATTAAACATCATATTTTGGAAAGACTGTTTATACCTTTTTTAAATGGTATGCTAACTTTGCAAGAGTCACAGAAACAAATATATCGGCAATATTTCAAAATACCAATATTTGCTGGACATCCAGGGCTTATTGAGATTCAAAATACTCCTATAGATAGATTTACAAAAAAGCAGATAGCATATATTGGAAGTTTTCAAGCTTTTAAAGGAATAGAATTGGTAGTAAATGCTTTTGCAAAAGTGAGAGAAAAAGATTGGCAACTTCTCCTAATTGGTGGAAGAGATGATAAAGAAATACAGTTTGCCAAAAAATTATTAAAAAAATATGGGATAGAAAATCAGTGTAAAATTACTGGCTGGCTTAGTTATCTTGAATTAAAGAAATATCTTTCTGAGGTTTCAGTTGGTATTTTGCCCTTAAGAGACACTTTTTACAACAGATATTTAACAGCACCTTCCAAACTATTTGACTATCTTTCATTTGGAATATCAATAATTGCTTCTGACCTCCCATCAATTCGTGATTTCATAGCGAATGGCAGAGACGGCTATTTAGTAAAACCTGGTTGCATTGAGGAGTTTTCAAACGGAATGAAAAAAGTTTTAGAAAATAGACAGAAATATGAGAGACTTTCTAAAAATGTTTATCAAACAGCAGAGAAATTCTTGTGGAAAAAATGTGGGAAAAGAATGATTGAATTTTTGGAAAGAATATAATTAAGAGTACAAATGAAATATAAAATCGCCATTGCTATCTTGTCATATAACCGTTATGAGTATCTTATAAAATGTTTAACTTCTCTAAAAGATAGTAAAATTCAGGGAATACGTCTTTTAATTATTGATGACCATAGTTCCGATGTGAGGGTCAGGAGATACTTGGAAAAATTTGATATAAGTGGGGTAAAGATTGAAAAAATATTTCTACGGTATAGAAGAGGATATCCAAATATATTAGTCAAAAAAGCAATAAAACATTTTCAGAGAAAAAATCAAAAATATGATTTTTGGGGAATTATAGACAATGATATGATTTTTAAAAAGAATTGGCTGAAATATTTACTATCTCAATATGAAGTCGCCAAAAATTTGAATCTGAAAATAAGCTTTTTAACCGCCTTTAATGCTTCAGGGATCTGTCCAGATGGCGGAGGAGCACCTATTAAAAAAATTTATGAAAATGAAAGAGGAAGTTTCGGATTAAAGGATTATGTCGGAGGTGCCCAACTTCTGTTTTCAACAAAAATAGTAAATGAATTTGGGTGGTTTAAACTAAAGAAAACAGGTTGGGATAGGCAGTGGAGTCAAAAAAGCTACAAAAAAGGTTATAAAATATTAGTTGCGCTTCCCTCGCATGTCCAACATATCGGAGCAATTGGAATTCATTCTGAAAATGATAAATATGATAAAGCATTGGATTTTTAAATAGTCCACCAATGTCAAAATTTTCATATAGCAAAATGCCTCCAAAAGCCAACATTTTTCAAACCTTAAAACTTTTGTTCCTCCTGTTTGATTCATCCTGTATTTTTGTAGGTAAAACAACAGGTGGTATTGGCGATGCATTGATGACTACCGCTCAAATAAGATTGATAAAAAATAGATTTCCACAAAAGAAAATTGTTGTTGAAACGAAATATCCTGAACTTTTTGTTAATAATCCTTATGTTTATTTTGCTGTAAACAAGCATATTATGAAAACAAAAAGACACATTAAAAGATACTACATTATTGATTCCAATCATCGTGAACATATTCTTAAGCAGGTTATAAAAAGTACGGGTCTGGATGTTAAAGAATTTGATTTACAATTAGGTATATTTTTTTCTGAGGAAGAAATAAAATGGCAAAAAGAAAACTTTGATTTCCCTTATATCTCTATTTGCCCGTCAGGGAAGCAGGACTTCTGTGCTAATAGAAAAGAATGGGGTATTGATAATTTCCAAAAAGTTGTAAATGCTTTCTCTGATATGAAATTTGTTCAAATTGGCGGTAAAGAAACCCCTCTTTTGGAAAATGTGATAGATAAACGGGGATTACCGATTCGTAAAAGTGCCGGAATCATTAAGCAAAGCTTATTCTTTCTTGGCTTGGAGGGTGGACTTATGCACCTTGCATATACTGTTCATACACCTGCTATTATAATTTATGGAGGATTTATTTTGCCAGAAAGTTCTGCTTATCCAGAAAATATTACCATTTACAACAAAGTTGACTGTTCACCATGTTATATTTCATATCAACGAATGGCAAATTGCCCAAGTATGAAATGTATGAAAGGAATATCTCCTGAATTTGTTATTGGAAAAATTACTGAGATGCTAAAGAGAGTCAAACAATAAAAAATAGTTCTCTTGAAAGGAGCCGTCAGGGACCACTCCCTGACGGTGGAGGAATGATGAAACCAATGCGAATATTTATTTGCTTACTTTTTGTAGTCCTTCCAGTTTTACTCTTCGCAGACGCTGAATGGACAATCCTTGTCTATATGGCGGCGGACAATACCCTTTTTAATGCTGCTTTTGAGGATATAAATGAAATGGAGAGCGTTAACTATTCTGATTCAGTTAAAATAATAGTTCAAGTTGACCCAAAAGACGAACAATCATCACATTTTAATTTTTTTACTGCAAGAAGGTATTTCATTACTCATGATGAAAACCCTGATTCAATAGGTTCATTATTATTAGATGATTTAGGTGAAATCAACTCTGGGGACCCAACCGAAGTATATTCCTTTGCAAATTGGGGATTTAATAAATATAAATCTAAGAAAAAAATGCTGATTTTATGGGATCACGGTAATGGATGGCGAAAAGATGATGGTATTACAAAATATATCTGTTATGATAATAACGAAAAAATCAGTGTTGCAGAAGGTGAACTGAAACAAGCAATTTCAAATATAAATTATCATCTTGATATCCTTGCTTTTGATGCCTGCCTTATGCAAATGCCAGAAGTAATTGGAGAAATCTATGAATATTGCAATTTTGTGATTGGTTCTGAAAATGAGGTACCTACCGATGGCTTTCCCTATGGTGACATAATTTACCATCATGATGGAATTTTTGACTATCTCGTGGAAAATCCTTTATGCTCATCTGAAGAATTCTCTCATGAAATTGTTATACGATATATCAATTCATATTCTGGCGGGTCCCAAGGATATAACGATAATATTTCACTTTCTGCGGTCAATACTGAATACTTTCCTGAATTTCAAAATAAATTGCTCTTGTTTACAAATGAGTATTCGGATACTCTATATAATTACATTTACGAAAATATTCATTCAAACTGCCAAAATTTCAACAGTTCAATTGATGTATACCAATTTTTCTATCATCTTAAAATTTATACAGAATTTCAAGAGGTTGCTGATGAAATTATATCTATTATTGATTCTATGGTTGTGAATTCTATAGCTATTTACAATGGACAATTTATTTCTAAACTTGGGAAAATGTCAGTTTATTTTCCCCAATCTTCAATTGGATTTTTTAGCAATTGGCTAGACCGAGGATATTATCAACTCTCTTTCGTGCAAGCAACTCGCTGGGATAGATTTCTAAATTTTTACTTTAATGATGACAATCAAGCTCCATTTATTACAAATTTTTCAATCACATCGCAAAAAAATTTAGTCCAATTTTCATGGAACGCAATTGATCCATCGTTTATAAAGTACACAATCCAATATAATCCCGGTCATGATAGTTTATATATACCGATTCATGACTCAACTTATATTTATTCTCAAAATTATACAACAACCTTGGCTTCAGGAACTTTTAATTTTATATTAATAGCAATAGATGAATTTGAAAATAGATCAAGCGTTATAAAAACTGCTATTATTTCAGATGAGCCTGTTTTCAAATTTTTTCCTAATCCCTATTTTGTAAGTAATGCTGAAAACGGAAAATTTATTTTTTCAACAGGTAATTCTGGAAAAGCAGAAATTTTTATCTATAATTTTGGCGGTGAACTTGTGCAGAAATTAGAATGCTCTTGTGAAAAATATTCAACCTGCTTGATAGAATTTGTAGAAGTAAATATTGCTTCTGGAATATACTTCTGTCTGCTTAAAACAGGCAATAGAACTGATGTTCTAAAATTAGCAATAATACGATAAATTTTTTTGTGTATAACTTGTGGATAAATGGGTTTTAGTTGCTCAATTTCTCGTAACTTGCATAATAAAAGTGAATTATGAAATCTAATACTTTCTCTGAAAGTGCATAAGTTCAATTTCTGAAACTCATTAAATATCAATTAGTTAGAAAAAAAAGGCTTGTTTCTGAGCTGTTATTTATCAAATATTATTCTAAATTTATACTTATTTAAACTTCTCTTCTTCACCAAAATTTCTGTATAAACTTAATGAATTTAAATTATTATTATCATCTTTTGAAAGATTGTTTGTCATTAACCTTGCAATTAATTTACCAATTCCAGGACCAAGCATAAATCCCTGACCACACATTCCTACAGCAAGGACAAAACCTTCTATTTCTGTTTTACCAATAATAGGAAAGCCGTCTGGTGTTGCTGGATATTGTCCTCGCCAGGTTCTCCTGACTTTAATATTCTTCAATTTTGGAAATAATTCAATCATTCGTCTGGATACCTGTGGCAGATAAACTGATGTTGAACGGCTGTCTGTACCTTCAATTGGAGGCTCTGGAGTAATACAAAAAACAACCTGACCTTCTGTATTTTGATAAAAATAGTAATTTTGTGAATCCAATCCTGGTCGCAGATCCACAACCATCGGTTTAAAGAATCTTTGTACAGGCTCAGTAATGCCCCCTTCATGACTATCAGGTTGAACTGGAATTTTTACGCCAGCCATTTCTCCAATTTTCTTAGCATTATTTCCAGCAGCATTTATTAAGGTTTCGCACCTATAACTTCCCTTATTTGTTTTAATTCCAATTACATCATCATTTCTCTTTTCAATTCCAATAACCTCTTCATTAAAATGATATTCAGCACCAAATTCTTTGCTTTTGAAATAAAAAGCATTCAAAGATAAGAGCGGTGATGCACTTCCATCTTCGGGTGAAAAGGTTGAGCCGCGTAGATTTTCTTTACAGATTCCTGGTACCAATTCTAAATATTCCTCAGAAGAAATCCAATCTATATTCAAGCCAAAACCTTTCTGTATTTTGAGAAGGTCTTTAAGCATCTTCTCATGCTCATCCGTATAAGCAGGAAAGGAATATCCATTTGCCTGCCATTCAATATCATCGCCGTATTTATCTTTCCATGTTGAGAAAATATCTATAGATTCCAAAGAGATATGAATCTTTGCTTTATCAGAATGAGTGGCACGAATTCCGCCAATTGCCTTTTTATTCTGTCCCTGTCCAGGTGAGGGTAATTTATCAATAACTAAAACACTAAATTTTTTCTCAGCTAATGATAATGCAATTGGCACACCAACTGAGCCAGCACCAACAATAATTACATCATAGTTTTTTTTCATATTTAAATAGCACACAGATTACGCTGATAAAGCTGATGAACACAGATAATACTAATAAATTTATTTTTTAACATACACACCCCATTATTTTCATTCTCCTTTCAGGCTCGGCGCCTCTGCCCGTCTCCCGATATATCGGGAGACGGGCAGAGGGGTGCGTCCCGATTTGTTTTCGGGACATGTATGCTTCATATTTAAATCTCACAGTAAGATTAAGAGAACTTTTACTTGGGTGTCGTGGACCAATCCATGATAGATTTACACGAAACCAACCCCATTGGTTTTGCGACAAGAATATATGTCGTGGACCAATCCATGACAGATTTACACACCCCCTGCTCATAGCTATGCAGAGAACCTTGCGAATGGTTGAAAAACCTTCGCAATGGTTGTCCATCCTGACGCTGGGATTTGACATCAACCATTACGGAGGTTTCTCGTTTTGAATTCATTGCATAATTCCCATATCAACCTTAATTTGACATCAACCATTACGGAGGTTTCTCCCCAATTAAATTGGGGACATCCGTAAGGTTCTCGCCCCCAAAAGTCCCAAGTGGAACCTCAATAAAGATAGGTCTCTTTGTGTTTCTCGTAATCTGAGCCAAACTATAACCTTCTTCTATATACATTTTTAGAATAAGACTTTCACAGGTTTTTCCGCCGCAAGCGCCCATTCCAGCACGAGTTATCTCTTTTAGCTGATTCATATCTGTTACACCCTTTCTTATACATTTACGAATCTCCCCAGCAGTAGCTCGTTCACAACGGCATACAATCACATCATCATCAAGCTTTGGAATTATAGGTTTATCCAATGGCTTTGAAATCTCTAAATCTTGAATTCTTATTCCAGCAATTCTTTTAGCTATACTTTTTTGCGATTTCACTTGAATAATCTGAGTTTTTGTTTTTGTATTTCTCACTTTTATTACTTCAACTAGATCCAAAAGCTTACCATCAATATCTACTGCCTTTATTATATCTCCAGATTTAATTTGATAATTCTGAACTTCATAAGGAATGGACACCGTGGGATATTCTTTATCTTTACGATAATCTACTAATGTTATGGCAAGAGCAGGACAAACTGTAAGACATTGTCCACATCCAGTACATTCTCCTTTGAATTTTGGAATACCAAGAAGACCATCTTTTTCAATTTTTATAGAATTTAATGGGCACACAGAAATACAAGGATTACAAGGAATTTCTTGAATACAATGTAATACTGGAAACACTCCAGATTCTTTTTTCGGAATTACATATGGATGAACTTTCCCAGGCGGACTTTTTAAAATCTCTGCTTTCTTAGTCCACTCGTCCGGAATATCTATTTTGCATTTGCCTAACTCCTTAGCAATTTTTATGCCTGCTATTTTTCCATTGAACATAGCTGAAGATGCTTCTGCAATCTCTTTTGCATCACCAGTTGAATAAACAGACATATTTGCTTCTTCAGCTTCTTTTTGAAACTCATTTATAGAATCCAAACCAACTGCAATAAGAATTGTATCACATTCTATTGTCTTTTCAGTTCCTACCAAATAATTAAAATTCTTATCAACTTTGGCAATAGTTACAGATCCTACTTTATCCTCTCCATTAGCAGAAAGAATTGTGTGAGAAGTATAAATAGGAACACCCAATCTTTTTAGTTTATCTTGATGAACTTTATAGCCACCGCATTGTGGCATAGCTTCTGCCAAACCAACCACAGCGATTCCTGCTTGCAAAGCATGATAACCTGCAATCAGTCCGACATTTCCACCACCGATTATGAAAATCCTTTCAGATGGCAAAACTAAATCACGATTAACTAAAGTCTGAAAAGCACCAGCACCATAAACTCCGGGCAAAGTGTTTCCTGGAAATGCCAACATTTTTTCTCTTGCTCCAGCAGCATTTAAAATTATTTTCGGTGCTATAAGAAAATATTTATTATCTCTTAAAACTCCAACTTTTTGGTCACTGAATACAAACAGAACGATACTATTACTCCACACTTTTGCAGAATGATAATTTTTCAATTCTTTAGCTAAAATCTTAGCGATTTCAATCCCTCGTGTGCCTGCATAGCAATCTTTTATTGACCCAAAAAATTTATGTGTCTGTAATACAAGTTTCCCGCCCAATTCTGATTTGTCATCCACTAAGATTAAAGGAACATTATGCTTGGATAATTCTATGGCAGCGGAAAGTCCAGAAGGTCCACCACCAATAATTAATACATCAGTTTCTATCTCTTTAATAGATGCAAATTTATTAATCTCTTTTGTATCTGGTAATTTCGGTAATCCTTCACAACTTTGCACAATCATATTTTTTTTAACTGAGGTCATACAAGATTTCACAGGAAGTCCATTTGCAATAACAGTGCATTGAGCACATTGTCCATTTGCACAGAAAATACCCTGGGGGCTATCATCTTTTGGATGATGGCCAAAAACATAAATACCATTTGCTATTAAGGTAGAGGCAATCATCTCACCTTCATACGCAAAAAGTTTCTTGCCATTCCAGTAAAATGGGATTGTTTTCTTTTCTTTGCTCTCTAAAATCGGATGATATTTTATGCGTTTCATTTTTATATCTTCACCGTGGACCTGCCCGCCGCTTCGCTTTGGCAGGCGGGGACACGCCCGTTCTCCGTCCCGATATAATCGGGACTACGAAGGGTGAAGAGGACACAGAGACTTAATAATATTTTTCTAACCACTGCCCTTATATCCCTATATCCCCTATTTCCATATTACCTTTTACCTTTTATCTTTTACCTTTTGCCTTTTCCCTTTTCCCTTTTCCCTTTTGCTTTCAAATATTTAATGTGTCCTTTGCCAACGCCTTTGACTTCGCAGCCGAGTTTCAAATAATTTATAATTTTTTCGTCAGTGAGAAAATCTGAGCAATCAATTATCAAAGGAGATTTTCCACATGCTTTTACAACTTCTTCTGGTTTTAAATCAAGATAAGATTTGTGACCAACAGCAAAGATAACAATATCAGCATCTGATAAGGATTTTTTAATATTCTTCTCAACTCTCATATTTCCTACTTCATGCCAGGTTTCTACAAATGGGTCATGAACGGAAACAACCGCATCTTTTGCTATCAATCGTTCCCAAAGAATTTTTGAAGGAGAGTGACGTGTATCACCCACATCTTCAAGGTAGGATACACCAAGAATGGTTATCCTCTTATCAGATATTCTTGGAAACACTTTATCAATCAATTCAACAGTATGCGTAGGCATTGTGTCATTAATATCTACAGAATGAATAGCCATAGGAAGTTTTTCATCTAATCCAAACAAATCACCTGCTGCCCAATTTGCCAAAACAGGGTCCTTTGTAAGACAGTATCCTCCAACACCCAAACTGGGTCTACGCATATTATCATGCGTACCTTTCCTTACCTTTATTGACCTGATGACTTCAAAGAGATTAACTCCTATCTTTTCAGCCATTTTTGCCCATTCAAGCATCATTGCAATATTTGTGGCACGATAGGAATTTTCCAAAACCTTTGCAAGCTCAGAAGCATTTGTGCTGTCAAGACGGTAAAGTGGGTAATGTTCTGTATCTAAAACATTATTTAGAAAATTTTCAGCCATATCAGTACTTTTTTTATTCACGCCAGAAAAAGTACGCCAAAAATTCCTGATAGACTTAACATACTTTTTACCAGGCATTACTCTTTCGTAAGAATGCGCAATAAGTGGAGGATTTTTATCAATATTAATTCCTCTTTTCTTGAATTCATCTTCTATTACTGGCTTTACAACTTTTTCACAAGTTCCGGGCGGAATGGTAGTTTCCACTAATATTAAACATTCTGGAGAAATATTCTTTCCAACTACTTGCATTCCTGATTTAAAAGCTGATAAGTCACAATAACCTGTAGCAGCATTCCCAAAATCTGGTTTGGTTGCATCTAACTGAATATCTACAACTACAATATCAGCTAATTTGTATGCATAATTACTCCATGTTGCTCGCAGTGTTTTCTTTTCTTTTACACATCGTGGAAAGATCTTATTTATCTCAGGGTCTTTTGCATGAACTGGTGACTCTCCATTATTTATAATTGGAATTTTCCAAAATGAGCGTCTGGAAACCCGCTGGTGTCCATGAACGAAATATAATGGGTTTCCATCTTTGTCTGTTGCATCAGCAACAACTGCTGCCATAACGCAGCCGACAAATCCCATTCCTTGAACAACAACTATTTTTCTGCCAAGTCTTCTCTGTTTTTCTGAGATTTTCTTTAATTTCTCTATCTCTTTTCTATTTTCTTCTGGGGTTGGAAATTTAAATTTTCTGCCATCCGGTGAAATTGAAATAGACATTATGCCTCCAATAATTACAGTTTATTTTGTTAATTTTTTAAGTTATAACTGATTGTATGTATTAAGATGTAAAAAATGGTTAAGTAAAGCCTGATTGGATAATTACTGCATTTCTGCTGATAAAAGACCAAACTAATTAATCCTCTATTAATTTTACATTCTCCAATCTAATTTTTTTCTCTTTTTTGATGCTCCCTCTCTATTGTCAAGAATTTTTCCCAGTTTTTTCTATAAAAAAAATCAATTTAATTCATCTAACCATCCAGCTGTTTTATTAAGTTTTTTAAAAAATCTTCCATAATTTCTGGGATTTTTTTGCTTAATAGTATTTAAAGTATATTTCATTCCCCATAATACCAATAATTTTTACCTTTCCTGTTCTATGTGATATTATATACTTGAACCTTTTCAAGACAAGAAGTAAATAATTTACTAATAGCTTCAATTGATTCTTTTGTAATTTCTCAAAAATTACTTATGTCCAGTTTCAACAAATCTCTTTATCTCATCTATACTCATATCCTTGAGTCCTAATTTTTCCATCGTTCTTCCTCTTTCAAAGAAGTCAACATTCAAGTCTTTTCTTAATGCTGATGTCGCTTGATAAATAAATGAATCTATCATAGGTGTGGGAATACCTAATTTCTTGCCAAGTGAAGATAAAGGAACCAAACTTGTTGGAATATCTTCCCAGATATATCTATGATTAATGCTTCCAGGACTTTCAATTCCTTTATAAGCTTTTGTATTTTGTATTGCTTCATATAAATCTGCTCCTTCGGAACCGTATGTTTGATATAACCATCTTCTTGCTGAGATTACTTCTACACCCATTTTTTCAGCAATTGCTATTCTCTCTTTATCAACATCTTCAATAATTGATGCTGTATGTTCAGTTACTCCTTCTATATAATATTTAAAATCATGTTTTCTATCTATTTTAGTAGCATTAAGAATTGCAATAGGAACATGAAATATACCACCTAAATTGCTCAAACTTGTTTTAAGAACATCATCGGTAGGAGTAAACTGTGGATAAACGTCTCCCACTAAATTCACTACATCTTTAGTTTTGTATGAAGGTATGGCAGCGATATCGACACTATTCTTTACACCAAAAATTCTCACAGAGCGAGGTTTTGTTCGCCTTGAAGCATAGATGAATGTTTGAGCCTCTGCTATTGTTACATCTGGTAATTTCTTATCTTTATAATAATTATTTATTACATTGTAAAATTCTATAGCTCCAAAACACCTACCAGGATTTAATAAGATTGTTTGTCCATCTTTTAAATAAGGAGCACACTTCGCAGCGATGTATTTGTGCCCTGAAGCAGGTACAACAACCATAATTATATCACTGTCATGAATTACTTCTTGAATATCGGAAGAAATTATATTTAGTTTTCCAAAAACCTGTTTAACCTCCTCTTCAAATAGTTCATCAGTTTGTGGGGTTAATGAATATTCAAGTCTTGTTCCGGCCCCCAGATGTTCTTTATACTCAGGAAACAAATCATTTATATTTTCCATACCCTGAGGAAATATATCTTCTTCCAAATCATAAGTATATCTTAAGTATATTCCTCCAAGTTGTTGAATACTATGAATGTTTTCTGGAGTTCTATTGTAAAGATTTACTTCATATCCAATTGCTCCAAGATAAGCAGCCATTGCCGTTCCAGCATGCCCTGCTCCCAAAACTGTAAATTTTGGTTTATTTATCATTATAATCTCCTAATATGTTTTTAATCCTCTTTCTTTCATCTAATATATTTATTGTTTCAGGGTCTATTGTATAGCAGGCACCATTAATCATCTCAGTAAATATTTCACCTTTAGCATATTTATTACCCTTAAGGTCTGGAGCATCCAAAAGGCCTATCTCCACAGCTTTACATAAAATTTTTGGGTCTGTCAGTGGTTCTTTGGAAAGTTCTAAAGATTTGATAGCATCAATTAATAACAAGGCTTCTTCTTTTAATTTATATTTTCTTGCTTGCACGTCTGGATCCAAACTCATATCAGGGGCTCCCATTTTGTAATTTTTTATAATTTGTTGAACCATTTTAGAACTTTCTATTACAACACTAGGTTTAGCAATATAGCATCCTTCACAGTATCCTACAACATGTACGATATCAGGATTCAAATTCATTGCAAGATAAATAGAAGATACCAACTGGCCCTTAGCCATATCAAGATCAGCAGGAAAACCCAGTAAGCCACTTCTGACCTGTCTATAACTTTTAAAATTATTATCGTGTAAAGATTCAATTAATTCAACTTTTGCTAACATTTTTGCCAGATCCATCTTGGGTGAAGTTCCCTTGGGTGTATTAAACATATATTGCGAAACATAATTATTTACACCCATTTGTTTTGCATTATAAGCAGCAATATAAGCCATTGTAACTGCAACCGTGTCAGGTGCTCTTCTTAAGCTCCATTGATGTGATTCATTTACTTCTACTGGAATTCCCTTTTCGGCATGCCACTTCATTAATTCTTGATTCTCTGTTATTGAATCCTTCAATAATCTCTTGCTTCTTTTATCTAATACATTATACCACATTAGAGGAACTGCACACCAGGCATTATTTATTGTTTCAATATACATCTCAGCCATTTTAATCAAATCATTCGTGCCAGAGTAGCATCTGACTAAAGGGTAATTCCCACAGCGAGATGCTTTGTAAATTCTCTTTAAATCTTGAGGAGTTCTAATTGGGACTCCACCATCTCCTTTTCTTTCTATTTTTTGAAGTTCAGGATGAAAAAAATACTCTTGTGCATCCTGGTCAGGACCAATAGAAATAACATCTAATACTCCTGCTTTAGCTATTTCTTTTGCTCCGGAAATCGTTTCTTCTAAAGAAGGCAAACCAAAATGATGCCGCAGAATTGGTTTTTTCCATTTAATTCTATCAACTAAATTATCAGGAAAATCTCGTATTATTTTTAATTCTTTGCCAGTTAGATATTTCTTTATCTCATCTTTTGATTCTCCGCCTTTGAATATTTTATCAAAAATGCCGATTTGTTCAGCTACTTTTGCTGTTGAAGGAGTGCCACCGAAAATATATTTCCTATTGGTTAATCCAGCTCTCTTAATAGCAATTTTAAATTGAACTAATAGTTCCTTAGCACTTTCAGGACTTAACCTATAACTAACCGCAATGACATCTGGATTAATTTTTTTAATATTTCTTATAAAATCTTTAACAGAATTTGCAGGTCCTAAATAATAAATCTTATATCCCAATTTCTTGGCAATATCAAAGAAATTTAGTAAGCCTGCAATATGTATATCATTACCTAATGCACCGCCAATTATTTTCATTGATTCTTCCTTATATGATTTTCTTCATCTAAATTTAATATCAATTTTTGTAATTAAAAAATTAAATATTTAGCAAAATCATTTTGCAGTTGCAGTATTCAAATAAACGAAAACTCAAAATTATAGCAAATTTTTTTATGATTAAAATTTCTTATGTTGTCAAGAAATTTCAGTATATTTAATTAATTATTCAAGTTTCGCAGGAGTGGAAATTACTGAATAATTCATCTTCTTTATTTTTGCGACATTTCATAACATATTGATATTTATATAGTTACACATAAGTGTAAGATTGGTGATTTAAACTGGATTTTCATAGTATATAAGATTGTTTTGCATTTTAACAGCGGACACGATAAAGCGAAATATGCTTTACCAAGCTGGGGCTTGGTAAAGAGAACAGGTCAGCCTGCTGGTGGATGGTAAAGAGCAGGTTGTGGTTCTCTTTACCAATTCCTAAATTGGTAGAGTAATAACTAAAGAAGCCCATGCTTCTACATTCATTCCTATTATCTTCTATCGTCTATCTACCTTCTGTAGGAGTGGTTTTATACAGTGAAGTTAGAAAATTTTTCATTACAACTGCGAAACTTGAATTAATTATATTTAGAAAGTCCTTCATATGAAATATAAATAAATTGACTAATTCTTAATTTATTTAAATAAATCAAATAAATTAGTTCTGCAAAATATCATTTATTTGTCATTCCGTACTTGATGCGGAATCCAAAATCCTTTATTTCATTTGGATTCCCGTTTCCACGGGAATGACAGATGGGGTGAAATTTCTTATTTTGCATAACGCATAAAATAAAAAACTTATAGGAGAACTTTAAATGAAAAAAGTAGGACTTAAGGATATTGAGGTAACCAATAAAAAAGTTTTAGTTAGAGTAGATTTTAATGTTCCATTGAATGATAAGTTAGAAGTTACAAATGATGCGAGAATAGTTGCGGCTCTGCCAACAATTAAATATTTATTAGATAGAAATGCAGGTGTGATTTTACTCTCACATCTTGGTAGGCCAAAGGGAAAAATTGTGCCAGAATTAAGTCTGAAACCAGTGGCAAAAAGGCTTTCTCTGTTGTTGCAAAAAGATGTAAAAATGATGAATGATTGTATTGGCAATGATGTTAAAAATGCTGTAAAAAAAATGAAAGCTGGAGATGTTATTCTTTTGGAAAATACTCGTTTTCATCCTGAAGAAAAAAAGAATGACCCTGAATTTGCAAGAGAATTAGCCAGTTTTGGAGAAGTATTTATTAACGATGCTTTTGGAACTGCGCATCGGTCTCACGCTTCAAATGTTGGAATTGCACAATATCTTCCATCAGCAGTTGGATTTCTTATAGAAAAGGAGATTAAATATTTAGGCGAATCTCTGACAAATCCAGAACGACCTTTTACAACTGTCCTTGGCGGAGTCAAAGTGTCAGATAAGATAGAATTGATTAATAGTCTTCTGAATAAAGCAGATAATATCCTTATTGGTGGTGCGATGATGTTCACTTTTCTGAAAGCAGAAGGTTTTTCTGTCGGTAAATCATTAGTTGAGGAAGACAAACTTGAACTGGCAAAAGATTTGATGCAACAGGCGAAAAGAAAAAAAGTCCAATTCGTTCTTCCAAAAGATACTGTTATTGCGAAAGAATTTAAAAATGACACTAAATTTAAAACAGTCTTAGTATCAGAAATTCCAAAGGATTGGCTTGGTTTGGATATTGGGGAAAGAACTGTAGAAATCTTTAAAAAAATAATCTTGCAGTCAAAAACAGTCGTCTGGAACGGTCCGATGGGAGTTTTTGAGATGGAAAATTTTTCTGCTGGAACCAGAGGAATTGCTGAAGCGATAGCTGAGTGCGAAGGCACAACGATTGTTGGCGGCGGCGATTCCGCATCAGCAATTGAACAATTTGGCTTATCAGACAAAATCACTCATATTTCAACTGGTGGAGGGGCTTCGTTAGAATTTTTGTCTGGTAAAGAACTACCAGGAATTGCGGCTATCCCTGAAAAGTAAAACGACCTTTCCGTCTGGGCGCCTGTCTAGGCTCCCGATATATCGGGAGACTGGCCGAGACCGACTAAGGTCGTTAATGACACAGGCTTGGAAGTTAATGACACAGGCTTGGAAGCCTGTGCTACCTGCCTTCCATCCCGATATATCGGGAGCCGAGACAGAGGCACCGAGCCTGAGGAGATTGGCCTAGCTGAGACTGATTAGAGTAGACTCAGCCATCTTTTATAATTTACATTTATTTATTCTTCTGTTTTCTCTATCTTTTTTGGTTCAATTGGATTTTCTGCCTTCAACCAGGTTTGGGTCCGTCCTATAAATGAAAATCCGATAAATCCTCGGACGAGTAGTTTCTCGCCATTTTCAACAACCCTTATTTTGCATTTATAGGTTTTCCCTTTTTTAGGGTCAAGGATATATCCACCAGCCCACCATTCCCCTTTGTCTTTAAGTCCACGCATAATTGTTGCGCCCAAGATAGGCTTACCTTCTAACTCGCCAGAACCTTTCGCACATACTGGGTTTTGTTCCTCTTCAGGTTTTCTGAAGAGTTTAATAACTTTTCCCTGCAATTCATTATTCTCAATCCAGATTTTCACTATAGATTTTGCCTGACCTGTTTCATCATCAATGGTTTTCCAGTAACCAATTGGTGATAAATTTTCTGCGAATAAACTCACGGTTGCAAAACATAAAATAACTGTAAGTATTATAATTGATTTGATACTTAACATTTTTACACTCCTTGATTTTTTATTTTGTAGAAACTTAACTGCCTATCCTGGTAATGCCTTGTCAATATTTTAACTATTTCCTCATAAAAAATTCCATAAGGATGAACATATCTGTCCTTTACTCCGACTCGTCGTTCCCCCGATATGGTCATTCTTCCCTACGGGGTAAACTTACGAGTCGAAAAAACCTACTTTACGGCAGACACTAATTAATTAATATTAGCCATTTTGTGGAGAGTAGCTTGCCATTTACCCTGAGTTCATAAAAATAAATTCCAGTAGTTTGTAATTTACCACTCTCATTTTTCCCATCCCAGGTTGGGTTACCAGATTCAGATAATCCATTATAGATGCTCTTGACCAACTCGCCTTTAATGTTGTATATATTAATTTCAACTTTTGCTTGGTCTTGCAGGTTGAATTTAATTACAGTATTACTTGCTGTTTTGGGATTGAATGGATTTGGGTTATTCTGAAATAGACCAAACTGTTCTGGTGTTTCTAACTCGCCGTGTCCAGGTCCATCTCCGGGAGGAATAGTCAAATGTGCAGTTTTATTATAATGATGAATCATTCCACCAAGGTCTACACTTTCAAGCCAATACCAATATGTATCTCCCGGTTGTGCATTTTCCCAGATAAAATCGGGGTCTTCATAAATATAAGAATGCTGCTCTGATGTGGTTCCATAACCAGAAATTAAATTAGATATTTCTTTAGCATTTGCAAAATCATTTTCAGTATTGCGATACACATACCAGCCCAGATTATCTGTCTCTGATTCTGTTTTCCAATATAAAGTGGGAACATTGTTTAGAAATGTTGCTGTGAAGGTGGAGAGGATGACGGGGAGGGGTGCATCTCCCCAAGTTGTTCCTACTCGTATTCCATCAACTGTTATATATTGGCTTGCATCATATTGACGAAGACCTACAAAGTCTACCGAAGTAAAATCTGTACCAGTATCAGTAATTGGACCTAAAGTAGCTGTAACTGGTTCAGAACTTGGTACACCTGAACTAAAAACGAAAAGACTAACCTCATCATTATTATCTCCTTCTATGAATTCATACTTTACCACAAGTAAATAAGTTGTCCCCAATAAATAATCAATATCTATATAACTACCCATATCACTACTTTTGCTCAAACCAAATTGCAACTTACTAGTAGCTCCTTTAACAAAAACTCTAACTTTATTAGAACCTCCATCTCTAAAATGAAAAAAGTAACCAGAATATGCCGCATTAACATTTACTAAAAATGAAGCATAAACAGTTCCTGATCCCTGCTCCGTAAAACCTTTTTTGTCATCTTCTCCAGTATTATCCAATAAAGCTGCATTGCCAATTCCTGAGGAAGGGTAACCAGAATAAGTTAAACCACTAGAAGAAACTGTAATTGGATTAGTGCCGGCTCCACTATGGGCAGACCAGCCATGATCAGTTAAAGTATTGCCTGCGGGGTAGTCAAAATTCTCTTCAAAGAGTAATTCTCCCCAAGCTATTCCAACAATTACAAATATCAGGACTAAACTAAATAAACCATATTTTTTCATTTTTCCTCCATTTAATTTTTTTATTGTTTTGTTTAACATAATTATATTTATAAAGGCTTTGTTAATTTTTCGTTAAGTTTACTTTTAGTTTTCATTATAATTTAGAATAGACCTTAAACAAATTATTTTTTACCGCCAGAATTATTTTTTTACAAACAAAAATTTTCAAATATCTTTTGTCAATTTTTTCAATTTTACAAAAAAACTAAATTTCTTGACAGATAATTTCACAAAATTGTTAATAAATTTAATAATTTTATTTTCAAAGTCGTAATATAGGTTTCGTTAGAACCTGGTTTTAAAAAATTGTGTTAATGTGTAAATA
>CAYNOU010000042.1:0-23317 GCA_964398885.1 uncultured Candidatus Cloacimonadota bacterium
AATGCAAGGTTTTTATGAAACAAATGCAGTATTTTATACATTTATATATTTTTATAACTTATTGCATTGTAAAGAGATGTTAACTAATATGATAAGAAAGTTAGACTGCAGGGTGTAGTCTAATTGTGTTAGACTGTTTTTAATAGTATTTTATTATGAAAAAGCTTAGAATTTATGCAGATACTTTTGTTTTTGGAGGTTGTTTTGATGATGAGTTTTCCGAAGATAGTAAGGCTTTTTTTAATGATATTAAAGCAGGAAAATTCATTCTCATAGTTTCACCAACCACCTTGCGTGAACTTAACAATGCACCTGATTTTGTTCAGAAAGTTTTAGCAAATTTACCGGCGAGCTCAATAGAACTTTTAGAATATTCTGATGAAATTGGTTTTCTCAGAGATGAATACCTGAAAGCTGGTGTAGTTAGTAATTCTTGTAAAGCAGATGCTGAACATGTTGCTTCTGCTTCCATTGCAGAAGTTGATTTAATTATAAGCTGGAATTTCAAACATATTGTACATTATGATAAAATAAGTGGGTATAAAGCAGTAAATTTGCTAAATGGATATAAACCTATTAACATTTATTCACCCAAAGAGGTTATTGAACAATGAAAAAACATAAGCGATTTGATTGTGTACAAATGAAATGGAATATTCAAAAAAAGATTGAACGAGAGTTTAGAGGTATCCCCGACGACAAAGCTAATAAAATTCAAATGGAAAGGCTTTCTAATAATAGTATATTAGGACCATTAATAAAGAAAATACGTTTATTAAAAACAGCCTAACAATCCAATCAAGCTGGCAAAAACACAGATATTTTTATTTTTTGGTGTTTGTTGAATTTTTCTAGGTTATAAGGAATTTTAAAAGCTGATAAATTTTTTGTTTTTGCAGCTTATTTCCACCGTTAGACACACAGGATGTAATCAATACAGTAATTTTTTACTTCTTTATTAAATGTTTTTTAACATTATTTTCAAATAATTATATCAAATATTTGAAGGAGGACGAAAATGAAAGTATTAGTTAATTATGCTCATCCAAACCCTAATTCCTTTAACCATGCTGTTCTCGAATCTTTTACTAAAGGTCTAAAGGAATCAGAGCACACATTCCGGGTAAATGATCTATATGCCAATAATTTTGACCCTTGCTTTAAACTTGGAGACTTCGCTCAATTTACAGGTGGGCAATTGCCTAAAATAATAATGGATGAACAAGAAAAAGTATCACAAGCAGATGCATTGGTTTTTATCTATCCGATTTGGGATTGGGGTTGTCCTGCTATTCTTAAAGGATGGCAGGAACGTGTTTTTTCAAACGGATTTGCATATCAATTTAGTGAAAAAGGTGGATTGGTTGGCATTTTAAAACATAAAAAGGTTCTTATTATCTGTAGTACAATGGGACCAGAAGAATTTTATGATAAATCTGGAATTGCTGATGCAATAAAAATAATTGATAAGGCTACTTATACAGGTGTCTGCGGTATCAAAAATGTAGAGCATGTTTTTCTTTATGGTACATCAGTGAGTGAAGATGCCAGAAAAAAGTATTTAGATGATGTTTATCGATTAGGGAAGAAATTTTAACTAACCAATAAATATCGCAAAACAAGCATTATCAAAATGTGCGTCTAATCCCTGCTTTCCCTGACAAAAACGCAGGTGGGATTCTAATCAAAAGTTTTTAAAGCAATTAAGAAAGAAACAATTCATATTAATATTTTTTTTCTTGACAACACTTATTCATCTTTTAATAAAAGTTTAAATAATAAGTAATGTAACAAATCCTATCCCGATAAATCGGGACAGGATAAATGAATTAGTAATGGAAACTACAATGCAAGGTTTTTATTAAACAAATGCAGCATTTTATACATTTATATATTCTTATAACTTATTGCATTGTAGTAAGATGTTAACTAATATGATAAGAAAGTTAGACTGCAGGGTGCAGTCTAATTGTTTTTAGGCAGCGATTTTAAAATTAGAACAATAAACCCAAAAAGAAGGTGGAGGAAAAAATGAGAAAAATATTAAATATTGTATTATTTATTATTTTATTAATGTTTTTTTATTCTGGATGTGATTCTGGCAAAAAAGGATTACAAGAAAAGAAAACAGAAACTACTCAGAAGTCAGAACCTGTTCAACTTCAAAAGTAAACCCTTTAAGAAAACCGAAAAAGTGCTCTATACTTTAGTCTGTGCAAAAGATGGCATAAATATTAGAACAGGTCCAGGGACAAATTATTCAAAAGATGAAACAGGTCAAACTATGAAAGGAGAGAAATTTTATGTTCTAGAAGAAAAGAATGGCTGGATAAAATTTAGAGTAACTCCAACTGATGTTGGATGGTCAGGATGGGTGTTAAAAATATTAGTTGAAGAAAAACAACAGAAAAAAACATCAACTTATACTAAAAAAAGAAATGATGATCTGCAAGTTCTTTATGATTCTGGGCTTTTGAAAAAATTCAACATTGATTATAATGAGGCTTGGGTTAATTCTAGTATTTGGAATGCATTAGATTATGACACAAAAGTTGGCATTGGTATAAAATTAGCGAAAATATGTGATCAAGCTGGTTCAACGGGTAGAATAACTTTTTATGACAATAGAACTGGAAAAAAGTTAGCAAAATATAGTCAATCTTGGGGATATAAAAGTTATTAAGATATAAAAAATTAAAAATATTAGAATCACATATTAATCATTTTAAAAATCGCTGTCTAACCCCT
This sequence comes from uncultured Candidatus Cloacimonadota bacterium, assembly GCA_964398885.1. Classification (GTDB taxonomy): domain Bacteria; phylum Cloacimonadota; class Cloacimonadia; order JGIOTU-2; family JGIOTU-2; genus JAGMCF01. The sequence continues at coordinate 2,749 of CAYNOU010000042.1, forward strand.
GCTTCACCTGCAGAAACGCAGTGGGGTTTTGAATTTTTTAGTTGAGATGGCATTCAAAAGTTTATTTGGAAAATTTATAGTTTATCAGCATTTTGCGTTTCTGCAGGTGAGCTTATCCGTTAGGCGCAAAGAACTTCACTCTAAAAATAAAATTATAAAAGGTATTTCATAATGAAAATAGGTTATAGTCTTTTATTAGGTGAATATATTAATTCGGAGTTTATTAATTATCAGGACTGTAAGAATTTCCAAATTGTTTGTCCCTGCTGTAAAGAACCTGTTTTCAAAGTTATTCGTGATTCAGAAACAAAAAAAATTCATTATCTCTCTCATTATGAAAAAGATAAATCATATAATGATAAATGTGAACTAAGAGTTTCAAAAATCACTGTTAATGAAATTGATGATCACAATAATGAATCACGTAATCAAAAATTAAGATATTTTTTAGATATCTTGAAAAACGCAATCTTTGAAAATGAATATGATCCTTCTGATTATCAAAAAATAAGGAAATACTTTAATCAGATGAATCGTTCAAAAGCTTTAATAAAATTTAGGGAGATTATATTCGATTTTATTAGAAATGAAAATTCTTTAAATGAAGAATCAAATGTTTATAACCTCTTTGATGATTATATAAGCGATTATACTGAAATCTCAGGATCGTTTGTAAAAACAGCATTTTCTATTCAAATTCAAAAACGCATTTCATTTGACATATGGCAATATTTACTGTCAGCAAAAGCAAAAGGAAATTTTAATTTTTTATTTAACCATAGTTATCTTTTTTTTATAAGCAGAATAGAGTTAGCACGTGAAACAAGAGAGTTATATGATTGGGAAAAATTTCTTCACTTTAAAATGAGAAAATTAATGGAAACTAGTAAAAATAAGGGTTTACAGATTTTCAGTGAATTAATGGAATATTCTATTAGTCCACCATTCTCAATTGAAAATTCAAATCTTTTAATTAAATTATCATCTGAAATCGCCCATGAAATGCTCGGGACACTTTTAAGAATACCTTATTTTGAATTAATAAAGAAAGGTAAGTTTTAAAATAATAGTTAAAAATATGTTAATTACACCTTTATTAATTGTCTACTGGTAAAATAAGTAAATTATCTTTACTCACAAAAATATATATTGCTAAAAGTTTTTTAATATAATTAATATGAGCCTAACAAATGGCTCAAGTTGACCGCAGGGTCTGTGCTTTAATTTGAGTTTTCGTTTTTCGCATTAAATCTTTGGGTATATTTTAGCTCAGTGCCCCTTAAACCTGCAGCAAGTTAACCGTAGCGTTAGACAGCAGGGATGATTTATTGAATTATTATTTTTAGAAATCAAAATGTGAAAAGCAACAGCAAATAATAGTTAATGTTGAAATATATTAATTGAAACTATAAAACTTGCCATTTTTTGATTGAAAAGGAGTTTAAGAATTCTAACCCTCGTTGCACTTGACAGAAACTCAGTGCCGTCTTTAGGCTATCATTTATTGTGCTGGCAAAAGTTAATTCTGTTGGTTAGTTTTATAATTCTTTTAAATTACTTTTTATAGATATCTAAGTCTCTTCTCGTCTTTAACTTCTCCGTAGAGTTCAATATAAGGCTTTACAGGACTGGATAATATTTTTGGGAAAAGAACCTCTTCTATTTGAAAGAATCCTACGGATCCACTCATTTCAACTACGATTTTTATCGGTTTCTTATCTCCTGATTCAATCTTTACCTTCTGAATTGAACCAGATGAATATTTGTGAATGTCACCAACTCTTGGACTTTGTGATAGAAGTGTGGGAATTCTTGCTCTTCCTTTTTCCATATCACATCCATCACCAATTAATACAAGTCCTGCTTCTAAAGAATAGATTTTCTGGGTTGCCATATGTCCAATAATACCTTCAATAATTAATGACTGCATAATAACGATTTTTCCTGATTCGTTATAGATTTTTGATAGTAACCTATTAATTATTGGAAGAGCGAGGATTACACTTAATGTTTCATGGTTATCTCGCGATGCAGTCATCCCAATATCGTGTAATAAAGAAGCAATTAAAACAGCTATTTTACTATCTTCAACAGTCCCAATCCCTTCCTTTTCTAAATTAAATTTGATTCCAGCTTTATGAAGCAAATCAAACATTATGAGTGAATTCAAAGCAGCTTTTCTCATATGGACTGGACCATGGTCGTTAAATCCTAATCGTTTTATAGATACAATATTTGCATAATCTTGCAATGCCTGTATCTCTTTATCAGTAAAAATAAGAGAGACAACAGAAGCTGATTTGCCTGACAATTTTGATAATATTTTATTTTCAAGATTAGTTTGCTTTTTAGATTTTTTCATTTTTTCTCCAAATCTTTAGATATAAGTAATTCTGAGAATATACTAAATTTCATCTGAAAATCTCTTTCGCCACAAAGGCACAAAGACACAAAGAAATATAAACTCTCATTCCCAAGCCCCAGCTTGGGAATGCTTAATGCCATTTTCATGCTCCTTTGTGTCCTGATTCTTTTAGGGACATGTATGTTTCATATTATTTAAAGGGCTTCTTCTGCCCCTGAAGATGACAGTCCCGTATCTGTAGTCGGAATAAGTGGCTTGCCTTCAAGCTTTTCCCTGTGTTTTGCATAGGTTTTCTTCCAATGCCCACTTCTAAAAACAAACATCATTCCAATTCCCTGCACCACATCAGAGGCATTAATTCCCAACCAGATACCTGATTGTGCCATATTAGCAACCAAAGCAAACAAATAGGCAAATGGAACCCTAAAGCCAAGCTGCCCAATAGCATTTACAATAGTCGGTGTTTTTGTATCCCCTGCACCATTCATACTCTGTCCAAGAACAAGTGAAGCTGCGAGAAATGGAAATGTAATAGCAAGATATCTTAAAAATGAACTGCCAATTTTGATAACTCCTGGATAATTATTAAAGAATCCTACAATATTTGGCGCAAAAATAATAAAAAATATGGCTAATGGAATAGTTATAAATTCATAATATAATAATGATTGCCAGGCAGATCTTGTTGCTCGCTTTGGCTGACTTGCACCCATATTTTGTCCAACGAGGACAGCAGCCGCATTGGAAAAGCCGAATCCAGGTACCATAATAAACATTCTAAGACGAGCGCCGATACCGTATGCAGCAAGAGTAACTGCTCCAAACGAAGAAACAAGGCGCATCAGAAATAGGAAGGATACTTCTCTTATAAAAACCTGCAAAGAGGCAAATGACCCAATACTTACTATCCTCTTCATTAGAACTGGAATTGGCTTAATGTATTTAATTTTAAATTGAATGGTTGAATGTCCAAATATCGTATGCAAAAAGAGGAAGATAACGCCTATTCCACGACTTACAACTGTTGCAATTGCAGAGCCTTCAACCCCCATCCGGGCAAATGGACCATATCCCATAATCAACATTGGGTCAAGAAAGATATTGATGGTATTCGCTATAATAAGCACTTTAAGCGGGGTCTTTGCATCACCTGTACCACGGAAAGCACTATTTATGCCTATAAATAGGAATATTGCTACAGACCAACCAAATACTACCTTTAGATATTGGGATGCATAGATAAGCACATCTCCAGTTGCACCAAAGAGTTTAAGAAGTGACTCAACTAAGAAGAGGCTCACAGCAAGCATAATTAGAGAGCCGATAATTCCAAGGACAAATGTTTGTCCAAGTACCTCATCAGCTTTCTCGTACTCCTTTTTGCCTGTAAAGTGTGCAATAAGTGCAGTGGTTCCCACTGAAATTCCCATTACCAACATCATCAGAATACTAACGACAGTACCAGCTATGGAAAGTGCAGCAACTTCTATATGTCCTAATTTTCCAACAAAGTATAAGTCTACCATTGAAAAGAGGTTTTGGAGGGCACCACTAATCATCATCGGAGCTGCCAACTTCCAGATAGAACTGGAAAGACGTCCGTCTGTTAAACCTTTTTCAATCTTCCGTTTTCTTTGCTTTTTATTATTTACCAAATTGCTTCCTAAAGTGAGCTATAAAACTGAATAACAAACGATAATTACTATCAATTCATTTCAATATTGGGAAAAAGCTAAATCTTCACTTATCTCAAGTTTTCATAATGGAATCATATATCAATAGAAAAAATATCAAAACACGATGACGGCGTTCACGCCGTTTCATATTCAATTCAATCTTTTTGAACACCTTGAACGGCGTCCATCTATTTTTGGTTGTCATTATTTTCCAGCCGTAACCCAGTGAAATATTCTTTACAGAATTTCACGGGTTAAAAACGGCCAGGAAATTGATTCACGATTAACCACTCGTTACTCTACCATTCACTAATTTACTAATTTACCCAATTTATGACTCTTTATAGTATTACAAATAGAATCTTTGTTTTTTCCGCCAGAGGCGTGAGCCAGAGGCTCATCAGCCTCGGGTTGAGATCTGCCTTTGGCATGATGAGCAAGAAATTTAACCGTCCCGATATATCGGGACAGAGTAGACGCAAAGGACACCCTATTAAATAGTAAACATTTAACAGGGCAGGCAAAGATAATAAAATAACTCGGTGGACTTTGTCCCGCAATGGCGGGATTCTCTTCCGTCTAGGCTCGGCCTAGCCGAGACTGAGCGGTTAGTTGCAGTTTACTGCGCTATGTGTTTATCGTTTTTCCTCTTCGTTCTGCAATTTCTTCATAATACCTTTTTCTGTCTTGAATGAAATCCGCTCAATTATAGTATAAATAGTTGGGATTATGACTAATGTAAAGAAAGTCGCAGTGATGAGTCCGCCAATTACTGCAATTGCCAATGGTGCTCTCATTCCAGAACCTTGTCCCGTACTTATCGCCATTGGGAACATACCACCGATTGTTGTGATAGCAGTTATCAAAACCGGACGCATTCGGTCTGAACCCGCTTGAATTATGGCTTTGTGATTATCCATACCACTTCTGCGCAGAAGATTTATATGGTCAATCAAAACGATTGCATTGTTCACTACGATTCCGGACAATATTATAATTCCAACAAAAGAGATTGCACTAAGTGTTGTCCCTGTCAATAATAGAATGAAAATAACACCAATATAAGCCAGCGGTAATGTAAACATGATAACAAACGGTTGTTTAAAAGATTCAAAAAGTGAAGCCAAAATCACATATACCAGAAGAGCAGCTAAAAGCAAAGCATAGAATAAAGTTACGAAAGTTTCCTTCATATCTTTGTAAGCACCACCAAACTCAATAAAATATCCTATTGGCAGATTATCTTTAATATCTTTTATAACTGTTTGAATTTCCTTCACTGTGCTTCCGAGGTCTCTTCCAACTACATTTGCTGAAATAGTTACTTTACGCGTTTTATGTTCTCTGGAGATTTTGATAGGACCTTCTCCCATTTCAATTGAAGCAATCTGTTTTAACGGAATTGTAAATCCCATTGGAGTTGTAATGCTGATATTTTCAATGTCCGGCAGGCTGTTTCTACTTTCCTCTTTCAAGCGAACAATTATATTTATCTCATCACCTGCTTGTCTGAATATACCGGCAATCGTTCCGTAAGCAGCAGTTCTTACCGCAGATGCAACTTGTGCAGTAGTTAAACCGTAATGGAATGCTTTATCTCTATCAATATGAATATGAAGTTCTGGTTTGGCTTCTTTAAATGAATTATCAACATCATAAATACCTTCAATATTTGTAATTCTGTTCTCAATTTCCTTACTAATTGATTTCAAAACTGATAGGTCCTTTCCAAATAACTTAGCGGAAATAGATGATTCGGTTCCACCCATCATTTGTCCCGACATATCTAAAAAAGTCAATTTTATACCCTCTAATTTTGGAGTATTCTTTCTTATCTCTTCCAATATTTCGTCTGAGGTTCTATTTCTATCTTCTTTATTGGCAAGCCGGAAAAATACTTGTGATTCGTTTGAACTTTGTGGATTAGTTGGGTCTGATGCAGCTCCTGCCTCGGTCATTGGACCTACTAATGACATAACATATTTTACTTCTTTTAGATTTCCAACGATATCTTCCACTTGAGATACAAAAAAGTTTGTTTCTTCAAGACTTGTTCCTACTGGTGTTCTGATATTTAATGTCTGCATTGGCATATCCATTTTGGGCATAAATTCCGTGCCGATTAAAGGAACAAGAGCAATTGCAATAATAAATATAATAACCATTGCGAGTAATGTTTTGACCCTATGCTTTAAGGACCAACTGAGTAATTTTAAATATTTGTTTCTAATGCCTATGAACAACCTGCCGGTAGCTTGTTGATATTCTTTGCCGGTTGCTCTTCTTTTGAAAATCATTGATGCAATCAAGGGAACAATGGTTAATGCAACAAATAAAGAAGCACAAAGTGCAAAAGCAACGGTCAAAGCCAATCCCCGTACTAGTTGACCTGTAAGTCCCTGAGCAAAAATCATCGGAGCAAACACTGCAATGGTTGTTAATGTTGATGCAGTAATTGCCATTCCAACTTCCGATGCACCGATTTTTGCTGCTGGTATATTCTTTTCACCCTTTTCAAGATGCCGATAGGTGTTTTCAATTACAACAACAGCATTATCAACAAGCATTCCTACACCCAATGCCAGACCTCCCAATGTCATTATATTAAGAGAATATTTTGCCAGATAAACCGGTATGAATGTTGCGATTACAGAAATTGGAATCGCTAATGATATTACAGAAGTCGGTCGCCAGTTTCGTAAAAATAAGAACATAATAAGTATGGCGAGAATTGCACCGAATATTAAGTTGTTTCCGGTTTTTGAAGTAATTTGGGCGACAATATATCCCTGGTCAAATATTTCAGCGAATTGAACGGAACCCGGCAATTCTGTTTTTATTATTTCCAATTCTTTTTTTACTCTTTCTGAAACTGTTAATGTGTTGGCACCCGATTCTTTAGAGACCCACATCATTACAGTCGGTTTACCATTAGTTCGTATATAATATCTTTTTTCCTTGAATTCATCCACAACTTTTGCAATATCCTTAACATATATTACTTTACCGGTTTTAGTCATTGAAATAGGAGTATTTTCAATTTCTTTTATGGATTTATATTCTCCAATTGTTCGCATCAGAAATTCATTTTGTCCTTTTTCAACATAGCCACCGGTCATATTTAGATTCTGAGCAGACAGCATTGCTACTACTTCATTTATAGAGATATTATTTTGTTCTAATTTGACTTTATCAATTATTACTTGCTTTTCCGCTTCTTTACCGCCCATCACCATAATTGATGCCACACCATCTAAATGTTTCAGTTTTGGTTCTACTTCATCTTCAATAAGTTTTCGCAGTTTGTAAGTATTTTCCATCCCGGTAATGCCGTAATATAAAATTGGCATTTGAGAGAGATTAAATTTCATCACCATCGGTCGTTTTGCATCGCTTGGCAAATAATCCAAACTCCAATCAATTGCATCGCGCAAATCCTGGGCCGCGAAATCCAGATTCGTTCCCCAGACAAATTCAACCATAATTAAAGATACGCCTTCCATACTTTCGGATTTGATATTTTTTACTCTCTTTACTCCAGCAATTGCAGTTTCCAAAGTTTTTGTAACCACTTTTTCAACATCTTCTGATGAAGCACCGGGATATGTAGTTACAATAGAAATAGTAGGATAATTTAAATCTGGTAGCATCTCAAACCCAAGTTGTGTAAAAGCAACTATACCTAAAATAATTGTTAAAATTGTTAGCATTATCACAGTAACTTTTCTATTTACTGAAAATTCTGGTAGCTTCATTATTTCTCCTATATTTATTTTGCCACAGAGGCACAGAGACACAGAGGTTAATTTATTATTTTATTCCTTTTTCTGATGTGTATTTCATTATTATAATATTATTCTCTTAACGCCGTTACGCAATACAGGCACATTGAAGTTAATTAAAAGACCTATTTTCTTGCCAGTTAATCTTAAATACGATAATAATTGAGCCTCAAATACTGGTTCTATATTACTTACTGCTTTTAATTCTACTATAATCTCATCTTCTACTAAAATGTTTATTCTATGTTCGCCTAATTTTTCCCCCTTGTATATAATTGGAATTATTAACTGGTCTTTATAGTTAATATTTCCCAGTTGAAACTCATAACAAAGAGCTTTTTCATATAAAGATTCCAATAACCCTGGGCCCAAATTTCTATGAACTTCAATAGCACAACCGATTATTTTCTCGGTAATTTTATTTAATTGCTTTATATCCTTCATTCTTTCTCCATAGCATAATTTATTTAGCCACAGAGGCACGGAGACACAGAGATTACTTATTAATTATATTTCCTTTGTATCTCTGTGGGGATATTTCTACCTTGGCCACAAAGGAAAGGAAACAAGAAGTAATTTTTTAATCTTTTCTCTGTGACCTCTGTGTCTCTGTGGCTATATTCCTAACTTCTACTGTCGCTCCGTCGCTCAAGCCGACATTGCCACTTACAACAACTGTCTCGCCAGGCAGAATGCCTTTTACAACTTCAATTTCATCTTCATTTTGTAGACCTAATGTAACAGTTCTTTTAACTGCTCTATCATTTTCCACTATAAATATCACATTATCATTAACCACAGCCTTTTGTGGAACCACAACAGCGTCTTTTTTCTCAGCAGTTATAATTTTTACTCTTGCATATTGTCCGGGTTTTAATCTTTCATCTTTATTATCAATTAGAATTTCACAAATAAATGTTCCAGACATCCTATCTGCTTCTGGCGATACATAATTTACAATACCTGTAAATACTTCATCAGGATAGCTATCCACAAATATTTTGGCATTTTGGCCTTTCTTCACAAGATTTATATCTTTATCAGAAATACAGACCTTTATTTTTAGTTCATTTACATTGACTAATTTCAGAATTGCTTCACCCATCATAGGCGTAAATTCTTCACCAGCCTTTTTTAATTTTGCTGTTATTACTCCAGAAAAAGGGGCTGTTATTTCAGTATTATTTTTCAGAAATTCATATCCAGCTTTGGCGGCTTTATAACCAGCTTCTACCTTGTCAAAGGCTTCATTGCTTATACTTCCTTTTTCTTTCAATACTTTCATTCTATTGTAATCTTTTTCAGTGGAGACAAATTGTGCCTCAGCCTGCTTTAGTTGTGCATCATCCATAAGCAACAGTAAATCACCTTCGTTTACAAAATCTCCTTCTTCTACCAAGATGTCTTTAATCCTCAATGACATTCCAGAGCCAATATATGCTTCTTGAACCGCTTCTAATTGACCTGTAAAAAGCAAAAATTCCTCAATAGTTTTTTGCTCTGCCGGAGCTACTTTTACATAATTTTTGCCAATGCTTTCTACCTCTGGTTTATTTTCCTCTTTTTTGGAACAAGCAATAAGTATAATCATTGCTGATAATGCGAAAGTGATTAGTTTCAATGTGATTCTTTTCATTTTTTCCTCACTTTTATTTTTTTTGCCACAGAGGCACAGAGACACAGAGTATAATTTATTAATTTAATCTTTTTTATGTCTCATGTTTCAATGGCTATAATACCATTCTTTTAACTCCATTACACAATACTGGAACATTGAAGTTAATTAATAAACCGACCTTCTTTCCAGTTAATCTTAAATATGACAGTAATTGAGCTTCAAATACTGGCTCTATATTACTTACTGCTTTTAATTCTACTATTATCTCATCTTCTACTAAAATGTTTATTCTATGTTCCCCTAATTTTTTCCCCTTGTATATAATTGGAATTATTAACTGGTCTTTATAGTTAATGTTTCCCAATTGGAATTCATAACAAAGGGCTTTTTCATACAAAGATTCCAATAATCCTGGTCCCAAATATCTATGAACCTCAATAGCACATCCAATTATTTTCTCGGTAATTTTGTTTAATTGCTTCATATCTCTCATTCCGTCTCCATCGCATAACTTATTTTTGTAATTTACATTAAGCCATAGGGTCGCAAAATTCATTTATTAACTTAATCTTTTCTCTGTGTCCTCTGTGGCTCTGTGGCTAACCGTCTTCATTCTTTTGTAAATTTATCCAGATTATATTTTGCAAGAATATAATCATAATATGCAGATGTTAAATTCATTTCACCACCAAAAAGCATGATTTCCGCATCTAAAAGTTCTGTATTCGTAACCATGCCTTGTTCATATAGGTTATTAAGAATTTTATGATTTTCCTTTGCATTTTCAAAAGCGACCTTGGCACTATTAACCTTTTTTGCTTTTGTAACAAGATTATAGAAACTGTTCTTTGTTCCCATCAAAATTTTATCCTTTGCATCATCCAGTTGCAGTGTTGTTTTCAAATATTCATATTTACTTCTTTTTAGATTAGTGAGATTTGCACCGCTCTGGAAAATAGGAAATGAAGCAACTGCCACTAAATTCCAGCTATCTTCCCCATCAAAATCCAATTTATCATCACTCTCAAATTGCTTTTGAAATTGAAGATTTATTGAAGGTAAGAAATTCCCTTTAGCAATAAGATAACCTTTTTCAGCAATTTTTTCTGTGGTTTCCAAGGTCTTTATATCTGGGTTAGATCTCTCTGATTGAGTAAGAGCCCGTTGGAGATTTTGTTCCTTTTCCTGTTCAGACATTTCAGCATATTTTTTTATTTCATCTTCATATTGTGTTAAATCAATTTTATCTGGCAATGGAAGATTATCCATGTCCTGCATGCCTAATAAATTTTTCCAAAGTGTTTTTAGAACCCCTATGCCATTCTTTACTTCTACCAGAGTGATTTTATCATTTTCAACCTTTACTTTCCACTGCAGCACATCAGACTTTTTTACAATACCCTGTTCATACTTGTCAGTAACCACTTTCAAATGTGTCTTGCTTGAAGCAAGCGCTTTTTTAGAAATTTCCTGCACATCAGATAATTTCAATAGATTCAGATAGGTTTCTGCCACTTGATAATCTAAATCATTTTTACCACTTTTCAGATTTAATAATGCCTGTTTTTTCGCCAGTTTTGCAATCTGATATCCAATAATTATTTTGCCACCATTGAAGATGGGCTGCTGGATTGTTAGTTGACTTGTATAAGTGGTTTTGTAAATAGAACCTGACATTGCTGATAATGGAAGCGGAAAAGGTGCTGGGTTTCCTTGATCATCGATAAGAGGAATATAGTATGGAGATGCAGAGAATTGATTTGCCATATTATAAGTATCATAATCCAATCTTACGACCGTTTCATTTAGAGAAAACTTTGGCAGGAAATTTGTCAGAGAATTTAGTTCATTCCATTTTGCTTGATTTAGATTTGCTTTTTGTGAAAGGAAGTATTTGTTATTCTCCTCTGCCATTTTCTTTGCTTCATCTAAGTTTATAGCAAATAGAGAATTACAAACAAGTATTATCAAAAGGAGTAAAATTGTTTTTTTCATTTGTCTTCTCCCTCATAGTCCTGATAAAAGTAGGATTCATCAGTTGCTTCTATTTTTTTAATAAGTTCTTCTATTCTTTTTTTGACAACTGGGCGAATATCTTTTGCAAAATCAATAAGGAATTGCCAGTTAAATCCAAGATTTTGATTTTTTATTTCTTCCTTTTTATCATCTATGAGTTTGCCTTGTTGGTCAATGTAATCCAGGTTATCTCTTAAAATTTGTATGGCTTTTTGTTTGGTAGTTCCTGTTATGAAAGCAATTCCAAGGATAGCCGGATTTGCTGGTTTGCTTTTAGATGCCAGAGCTTCTTCTACATTTTGTTTAAGAGATTTTTTGCCTTTAGCAGTTAAGGAATAAATTGTACTTGGAGGCATATTGCCATGCTGCTCTTTTTTGCCGATAATTTTTCCCTCTTTTTCCAGCTTATTGAGCGCACTGTAAATTGATGGCTGTTTAGAAATTCCCCATTTATCAAGACTTCTTTCTTTAATAATATTTTTTAGTTGATAGCCATAGGCTGGTTTCACATTAAGTAAACCTAAAACTATTAATTCATTTTTATTCATAAGCACTCCTGAATAATTTATTAGTTGATAATTAACTATTCAATAATTTAGTAGTTAAATTTATAATGTCAAATTTTCTGTAATTTTTTGTTAATTTTTTTATTTTACTTGACATCTTTTTTCGAAGAAATTATTTAAAACAAATAGTAAACAAAATATAAATAAATGGACTGGAGGAATGATGAAAAAGTTAATTATTATAATGCTGTTTGCAGTGCTTTTGATGGTTGCTTGTGGTAAGAAAAAGGAAGAAGCCAAAAAGGTTGAGGAAGTTGCCCCAACTGAAGAAGTGGTTGACACTGCAGGTGTAGACACGGTTGAAACAGAGATACCAAGCGAATAGAATTTAGTTTGAACAGCGGTGAAATAAAAAAGGTCTGATTTTTTCAGACCTTTTTTGGGTTTTAGCTCATTTGTGTTATTTCAATTTTTTCAGAACCAATTTTTCCACTTTTTCCGATAATATTTTAGAACCATCAAGAATTTTTTCTGCTTCTGCTAAAAATTTGTTTTTTACTTCTTTATCTTTGATACTTGGCAGATTTATTTTTACATTAAGGAATGCTCCTTTAACTCCTGTTAATGCAGTGATTGCAGAAACACCCACATCAGAAGCGGCATTAGGATTGCCTTTTTCTGCTGCTGTTTTGCATAATTTGATAACATCATAGCAAAGTTTCATTGTATTAAGTGGAACTTCGGTTGCATTTTTTATAGCTTCTTGAATGGCAGTTTTACGGATTCCTTTTTCTTCATCAGTCTTTTTTGGCAACTTCATCGCAGACATATATTTGTTAAAGGCTTCTGTATCTTCATCAATAGCACTCAATAATTTTTTCTTTAATATTTGAGCTTTATATGCCATCTCCATCATTAGCTTCTCATTTTCTTTATATGCGATTCTTTCTTCAGAAGTTTTGAATTTTCGCTTTCCAACTGTAAGGTTTCCCACCATTGATGTTAAGCCAGCAGACAGGCTTCCACAAAGAGCAGCAACACTTCCTCCACCAGGTGCTGGTGAGTCAGATGCAAGTTCGTCTGCAAAATCAGTTATAGTCTTATCAACCAATAATCCCTTTTTCGCAATGCGATATTCAATAATTTTCTCATTAGGGTCAAATGGCACAATGTCACTTAATCCTAAAGAAATCGTAGCAATATGAACGAGTTCTTTTTCGCTAACTGCGTAAGAGATACCCTGTTTTTCCAGAAAATACTTTCCAGCCATTAACATTGCTTCAAGGGGAATAAGTCCAACCAGTTCACTTCCTGTTACAACCAAGCCTCTTTCAAGAGCTAGTTCTCTTACTTTATCAAAAACAATGTGTGGAGGAGATACTTTATAATTTGTGAAATTTATTGATATCTGAGCCTGACCATATTCTGGAATATACCAACCAATGCCTTTAACATTTTTAAATAATCCGGGAATTTGAATGATATTTCCATTTTCGTCACGAACAGGTTGAGAATTTTTATCTCGCTTTCTTCTGCCCTTTTCTCGGATTATCAAGGCAAGGTCTTTTGCTTTTTTTACATCTCTTGTATTAAGGTTAATATTATAAGCGATTAAGAATTCTCTCGCGCCAGTAATTAATGTACCTACCTTTGCATTAAATTTAGCAGGTCCGAAATCCGGTTTAAATTTGGGGTCTTTCAGTTTTTCTGGAAGTCCCTCATATTCTCCCTGTCTAACATAAGCAAGATTTTGTCTTTCAGGAGATGAAGCTGAATTTTCATAAAGATAAACTGGAATTTGCAATTCTTCTCCAACTCTTTTTCCTACTTTTTTTGAGATTCTAATACAATCATCCATTGTTACTTCAGACACAGGAACAAAAGGACAGACATCAGTTGCACCCATTCGTGGATGAGCACCAGAGTGATTTCGCATATCAATTACTTCAGATGCTTTTTTTACTGCCTGAAATGCGGCTTCTTCTACACCTTTTGGGCTGCCAACGAATGTTACAACGGTTCTGTTCGTCTCCGCTCCAGGGTCAACATCAAGAAGAGTTACATCTTCAACTGCTTCAATTGCATCAGTGATTTGTTTTATTATATTTTTATCTCTTCCTTCACTAAAATTTGGTACGCATTCTACTAATTTCATATTTATAACTCCTAAAAATTTCTTGCCACGGATTCACCCCGTGTAATCCCCGATCTAATCGGGGAGAAGCGTTTTATATTACACCGGGTAAACACAGATTAGCACAGATTATTTTATCATAACTTATTATTTTTCTTCGTTAGTGCTTGGTTTAGTTTTATTTTGTTTAGTTACTTTCTCTGTTTCCTCTTCCTTTTTTTCTTTCTTCTCACGCTGCTCTCGGGTAACTTCATCAGCATAATTCATTTTCAGGTCGTATATTATACGGTTAATCAATTTCTGTTCTTCCTCATTCAGATTGCCTTTTGTCTTTTCTTTTAATGCTTCTAATGTGTCAATAGTTGATTGGGCAATCAATAGATTTCTCTCAATTTTTTGAGTTGCTGGATTCATAATTTTACCCATAGTAATCATTCCTTGCATTTGGAATGACATTAATAATTGTTGAAACACTAAATCATGTTTTTCCATTTTTTTATCTCCTGTATGTGTTATACACTTTCCTTGATCCGGGTTTAGTTATCGGTATATTTTTTTTGCAAAGAGGGCACTCTTCAGGCAGATAGGTCTTGATGTTGAGTGTTAGCAGAGATTTTGTGGGAAAGCCAAAGTCTACTTTGCCCCAACTTCTATCTACAATTAAGCCAATGCCAATTATCCGAGCACCTTTTTCTTTAATACAATCTATGACTTCAAATACACTTTTTCCAGTGGTCATAACATCTTCAATAATAAGAACTTTTTCATCTGGATGAAGTTCAAATCCATTTCTGATTGTCATCTTATTATTCTCTCTTTGTGTAAAGATGAATTTTTTGGCCAATATTTTCGCAACCTCATAACCAAGAACAATGCCACCCATTGCCGGACTAATCACAACATCAAAGTTGAAGTTTTTGAATTTGTCTGCCAATTCAGAGCAAATCTTTTGGACTTTATCAGGTTCATGTATTATCTTGATTTTTTCAATATAATATTCACTATGTCGTCCAGAGGAGAGCAGAAAATGTCCTTTTAGAAATGCACCACAATTTGACAAAATTTTCTTTACCTCTTTTTTTGTCATAATCTCTTTCAAATTTTCTAATTCTAATTATGTATGCAATTGAAGACAATTGCATTACAATTTTCTTGACTATAAAAAAATCATATAAGATTTTTTACTTATGCTGAAGTGGCGGAATCGGCAGACGCGCCAGGTTCAGGACCTGGTCCCGATTTATCGGGATAGGGGTTCAAGTCCCCTCTTCAGCACCATTAATTATACCTCCACTGAGGTATCCGTAGGATTTTAAATTGATAAGAATTGTCAAGAATATCTATTATTAAATAGTAAACTCCGAATAGTGTATATTCGGTTGTTATTAGAAACTCATTTTCATAATAGGTAATCTTTCATATTACCAATTAATAAAAAGGACTGCAATGAAATCTATATCAATCGATTTGCCCGATAAGATGGCTAAAGCTATGGAGACTTATGTAAAAGCCGGGTTTTTCCGTTCTGAATTGGATGTCTTATTGGCTGCATTCTCAGAATTTATACGCAGAAATAGAATAGACTTGATGGAACATTTTGCAAGGGAAGATATTGAATGGGCCAAAAAAGAAGCACAGAAAACCAAATAAGAATAGTCGTTTCCGACTCTGGTCCAATCATCCATCTCTATGAATCCAGTTTTTTATCTTTGCTTAAAAATTTGGGAGAGATATATTGTTCCCATAGTGTATCAGTGGAGGTTCAGACTATAACAGATTTTACTGGAAACTGGACTGAATGGCTTCAAATTGTTCAGCTTGCTCCTCCTGAATTGAAAGAAGCTGAGATGTGGGCAAAGATTGGTGATCTCCATAGAGGAGAAGCAGAGACTTTTGTTTTAACCAGAATAAAAAAAGCAGACTGGTTACTAACAGATGATTCTGCTGCAAGACTATTTGCTTCTTTGTTAGGAATTGAAGTACATGGTTCTTTAGGAGTTGTGCTTTGGAATGTAGCTCATGGAAAACTATCACAAAGTGAAGCTATACAAGCATTGAATAATCTTGAAAAATCTTCTCTATGGCTTTCTACAAAGATTTTTGATGAAGCACGAAAGGCGATCATTGAGATGACATCTTAGGCGATTTTCTCTTTTTACTTTGTATCTTCGTCGTTGTCTTTAAATGATTGTTACTATTTTTCAAAAGGAGTAGATTTGGATTTAGATAAAATTTTAACAGTGATAAAAAACGAGGTTGAAGAGATTATCCCTGAGCATGAACTTATCAAAAAACTTAAGAAATCTGAAGAAACAGGAAAACCGCTTCGTATAAAATATGGTATTGACCCAACTGGTTATGATGTACATATTGGTCATATGGTTCCAATCCGTAAGATGCGGGATTTTCAGGACCTTGGACATATCGGGGTGATTGTTATAGGCGATTTTACAGCTCAAATTGGAGACCCAACAGGTTTAGATGAAACGAGAAAACATCTCTCTGCAAATGAAGTGAAACGAAATGCAGAAAGATATATGGAACAATTATACACAGTTCTGAATCCTGATAAAACAGAAGTGCGATGGCAGTCTGAATGGTTCAAGAATATGAATCTTGAGAATGTAATAAATCTGATGGCAAAATTCACATTAGCTCAATTTATGGCTCACGAAACATTCCGTAAAAGATATGAGAATGGGCTTCCTTTGTCTTTGCATGAAATTTTGTATCCTATCTTGCAGGCGTATGATTCCGTGGCAATCAATGCTGATATTGAACTTGGTGCAACAGAGCAGAAATTTAATATATTAGCAGGAAGGGAACTACAAAAAATGATGGGAATGGAATCACAGATTGCAATATTATCACCAATATTATTCGGAACTGACGGCAAGGAAAAGATGAGTAAAAGTCTGAATAATTACATTGCTATTTTTGATTCACCAGAAGACAAATACGGCAAGGTAATGTCCATCCCTGACTCTGCAATTATAAATTATTTTAGACTCGCAACTGATATAAGTTCGGAAGAAATAAAAAAGATAGATAAAATTTTGAAAGAAGGAAAGGAAAATCCCAAAAAAATAAAAATGCGGCTGGCAAAAGAGATTGTCATATTATACGATGGAAAGGAAGCAGCCCAAAAAGCAGAGGCACATTTTCAGAAGGTTTTTGCTGACAAGGAAATTCCAGATAAGATACCTATTTACAAAACAAGCCAAAATGAGATATGGATTGTGAAATTGCTGTCTGATGCCGGTTTGGTTAAAAGCAATGGAGAAGCAAGAAGGATGATAAAACAAGGTGCAGTTTCGGTAAATGGTGAAAGAATAAACGATGTTGACCTTAATCTAACAATTGAAGATGGAATGATTTTGAAGGTTGGGAAAAGGAGATTTTGCAAGATAATAAAAAGTATCTCCGTTCTCCGTCCCAATAATATCGGGTAGAAGAGTGAACTTGATTAAGAAAACAAAAGTCTCTTAGATGAATTAAACATAAATGAAAGTGAAAAATAAAAATAAGTTGAGGTTTAGATATCCGAGTTTTTTATTGGTTCCACAAACATTTTTAAACCGTCTAAAAGAGAAATACTTGCAATAAAGTTGCGTGAATACATACATTGTACGCAAGCCAGGAAGAAGCTGGTTCTTAAATAATCCGGCATCCTTAACGGATAAAAAACGATGTTGAATTCTAAGAATAATCTTGAAATTACAGGAGGATAATTATTATGAATACAGAAATTTATTATTTTTCAGGCACCGGGAATTCTTTAGTTGTAGCAAGAGATATCACAGTAAAAATGAATGGGAAAATAATACCCATACCTTCCGTGATGGATAAAGAAAGTATCACAACCGACGCAGACGTAATCGGAATTGTCTTCCCGGTTTATAATGCAGTATTCGATGGTATGCCGCTAATGATTAAAAGATTTGTCAATAAATTGGGAAACATCGATTCAAAGTACATATTTGCAGTATGCACATGTAAGGGTTGGTCGCGTGTGACGATTAGTAAATTGGGTGAAATTATCAAGGCACGTGGTGGTAAACTCTCGGCAGGATTTACTGTACCAATGCCGGATAACTCAAGTCCTACTACTATAGAAGAACAGCAAAAGTTGTTCAATAACTGGAAGAAGAAAAAGCTTGAAATTATTTATCAATATGTCAACGCCCGAAAAAAAGGTAAATTTGAAAATACTGTATTCTATAATTTAATTATGGCTCCGTTTACGTCGAAATCAGAAAAAACGACATTAAAACTATTGAATAAACTTGCAAGCGTAACAAATCTACCATATGAAGAACTCCTTCCATTGACGGATAGAAGCTTCCTTGCTGATGAGAAATGCAATGGCTGCGGAATTTGCGCAAAAGTTTGTCCTGCAAATGATATTGAAATGATTAATGACAGGCCTGTATGGCAAAACCGCTGCGAATCTTGTTTGGCATGCGTTAATTGGTGCCCGAAAGAGGCCATTCAGGGAGGCATAATATCAACCGATAAAATACCTACAAGGTATCACCATCCTGATGTGAAGGTCTCTGATTTCATTTTGAGGAAATAAAATATTATTGATGCAATATTAATTATTAAATATTCAAGATGTCGCCATCCGTGGTTAAGTTTTATTCCGATTTTTATCCCGGCCAGCGTACAACACGGTATATAAAACATTTGGCGGAAAGTGGTATATTTATGGTCAGTATATTCAATAAACATAGTAGCGGTTTGATAGTGCAACGCTTTGAATGCCAAACGTTTCATATACCCAAACGTTATACAAACTTATTTGCTTCAGAATGGGGCACTTTAGCAGTAACTTTTATCACATCTCCATATTCTATCTTTTCAATCTTTCCCATTGATTTTTCAACTTTGTTAATAACAGTTCCCAATTCATTATATTGTATAGTTAGATGAATAGTTGTATAATTTATTCTTGTAATTATCTGGCTATTATCAATAGCCTTTTGAGCAGATTCTGTATATGTTTTAATCAAGCCACCTATACCAAGTTTTACCCCACCAAAAAATCTTACTACAATAAGGCAAACATTTAAAAGCTTGGCACCTTTTATCACTTTTAATATTGGAGGTCCAGAAGAATTGGCTGGTTCACCAGCGTCAGTGCAATATTCACAAATTTCATCACAGTCAATTAACCTATATGCATAGACTATGTGTGTCGGATTTTTATATTCTCGTTTTGTGTTTTCTAAAAGATTTTTAATATCCTCTTTTGATTTTATTGGATAAATCCTGCTAAAAAAACGAGATTTCTTTATAGTCAATTTATTCCATTCAGAAGATGAAGCTATTTGATATTCTTCAATCATATTCAAAACAATAAGCAAATTTCACAATTCTTCTGTCAATATTTGTTGACAAAATAAATTAATAATCAATTTTAAAGTTGTGAAAAAAAATCTATTAGTAAGTGCATGTTTGGTAGGTATCAACTGTAGATTTGATGGGAAAAACCAGAAAAACCTTAATGTAATGCAACTGGCAAAGTACTACAACTTGATTCCAGTATGTCCAGAGCAATTAGGTGGTTTACCCACACCTCGTCCTGCTTCATGGTTTATTAAAGGAAATGGTGTTGATACAAACAAAGGACTGAATAACATGCAAAATGAAGATGGTAAAAATGTCTCCCAAAACTTTAAAAATGGTGCAAAAGAAGCTTTAACAATCTGCAAATTATTAGATATAAAAAATGCCATTCTTAAGGAAAATAGTCCATCTTGTGGCCTTAAGAAAATCTATTTAAAGGAAAAATTAGTTGACGGGATGGGAGTGACTGCAGCAATTTTATTAAAAAATGGTATAGATGTTATGTCGGAAAATGAAATAGGAAAACTGAATATGGCTACGAATCCAGATTCATCCTTCGTAGTACTACGGAGAATGGATAAAATCGGGAAACTTTCACAAACTTCTTGAAACCTCTGGATGAATATATTATAGGTTAGTGTTTGTTCGTGCTTGCCCTGTGAAATAATCCCGATATGCCGGGATTCCTTCTTTGAAGGATTTCACAGGGTAAATTAGTGGCAAAATAATTCATAGGAGTATGAATGAAAGGAAAAGTTAAGTGGTTTAGTAAAAGTAAAGGCTATGGATTTATTACAGGAGAAGATGGAAAGGAATACTTTGTCCACTGGCGGTCTATAAAAGCTGAAGAAGGCTACAAAACCTTAATAGAAGGCGATAATGTTGAATTCAAGGCAACTGAGACGGAAAAGGGTATTCAGGCTATTGAAGTATCAAGAATCAATTTACCCAATACAGAATAACTTAATTTAGTGACATCTACTATATTTATAGATTTCTGTATAAATATATGAAACATACATGTCCCGAAAACAAATCGGAACACAAATGAGAATGAAAATGGCATTGTAAGCATTCCCAAGCTGGGGCTTGGGAATGAGAGTTTATATTTATTTTCTCT